>NZ_JBHVFE010000405.1:0-8296 GCF_042801945.1 Kitasatospora sp. NPDC057542 | reverse complement strand
TTCCGGGCCCCTGCGCGGCCGTCCGTCGGGCCGTGGGCGACGGTCTGTGGTCGGGAGCAGTCAGTGGGGCAGGGAAGAATGCCCTACGACGAACAGGGCAGCGGAAGGCGGCAGGTCCAGTGGAACCTCGGATCATCGGCAGCGGCACGGACGAGCACCTCGCGGACCCCTTCGGCAGCGCCGCGCTGCGCCGGCGGGTGCTGGACGCCTGGGCCGCCTCGCCGGCCCGGTTCCGGGAGGACGCCAACGCCGAGGAGGAGCTGGCGCTCGGCGGCTACCGGGACCGCCTGGTGGTCGAGTTGGCGCAGAACGCGGCCGACGCCGCGGTCCGGGCCGGCCACGGCCCCGGCCGGCTGCGGCTGACCCTCGCCGACGGCGTGCTCGCCGCCGCCAACACCGGCGCCCCGCTGGACGCGGCCGCCGTCGAGTCGCTGTCCACCCTGCGCGCCTCCTCCAAGCGCGGTGAGGAGCCCGCCGTCGGCCGGTTCGGGGTCGGCTTCGCCGCCGTCCTCGCGGTCACCGACGAGCCCGCCGTGCTGAGCGCCACCGGCGGGGTGCGCTGGTCGCTCGGCGAGGCCCGGGCGCTGGCCGGGGCGCAGCCCGAGCTGGCCGACGAGCTGCGCCGCCGGGACGGCCACGTGCCGCTGCTGCGGCTGCCGTTCGCGGCCGAGGGCCCGGCCCCGGCGGGCTACGACACGGTGGTCGTGCTGCCGCTGCGGGACGCCGCCGCCGAGGACCTGACCCGCCGCCTGCTGGACGGGATCGACGACGCGCTGCTGCTCACCCTGCCCGGCCTGCGCGAGGTCGTGGTGGAGACCCCGGACGGCATCCGGACGCTCACCCGGGCCGCCGCCGAGACCGGCCCGGACGGGGTCACCGAGGTCACCGTCACCGACGACACGGGCGGCCGGCTGCGGCATACGGTCTGGCAGACCGCCGGCGCCTCCGGCACGCTCTCCGCCGAACTGCTGGTCGACCGGCCCACCGAGGAGCGCGCCCGCCCGTACTGGACGGTGACCTGGGCCGTCCCGGTCGGCCCGGACGGCGCCCCGCAGCGGCCCGGATCCGCCTCCGTGCTGCACGCGCCCACCCCCAGCGACGAGCCGGTCGGTCTGCCCGCGCTGCTGATCGCCTCCTACCCGCTGGACTCCACCCGCCGGCACGTCGCCCCCGGTCCGCTGGCCGACTTCCTCACCGAGCGCGCCGCCGACAGCTACGCCGAGTTGTTGCGCGCCCGCGGTGCCGACCTCGGCTCGCTCCGGCTCGTCCCGGCCCCGCTCGGCCGGGGCGCGCTGGACAACGCGCTGCGCGCCGCGGTGCTCTCCCGGCTGCCCGGCACGCCGTTCCTGCCGCACCCGGCGCCGGTCGAGGAGGGCACGCCCGCCCTGCGGCCCCGGGACGCGACGCTGCTGGAGGGCGCGGACGGCTCGGTCGTCGAGGCGCTCGCGCCGATCTTCCCCGGGCTGCTGCCGGCCGGCCTGGAGCGCCGCACCGAGCTGCGGGTGCTGAACGTACGCCGGGTGCCGCTGGCCGAGGTGGTGGACCAGCTCGGCGGCCTGGACCGCGAGCCCGCCTGGTGGCGCAACCTGTACGCGGCGCTCGGCGCCGCCGATCCGGAGGCACTCGGCGCGCTGCCCGTTCCGCTCGCGGACGGGCGGACGGTCACCGGGCCGCGGCGCGTCCTGCTGCCCTCCGAGGACGCCGACTGGGCGGCCTTCCCCGGCTACCCCGAATCGCTCGCGGGCGCGCTCGCCGCGCTCGACCTGCGGCTGGCCCACCCCGAGGCCGCCCATCCGCTGCTGGCCAGGCTCGGCGCCGGCACGGCCACCCCGGCCGGGGTGCTGGACACCCCCGAGGTGCGGGCCGCCGTCGCCCGCTCCTACGAGCTGGCCGAGGACGACCTGGACGCGGCTCTCGAACTCGCCGACGCCGTCCTGGCGTTGGTGAAGGCCGCCGCCCCGGAGCCGGGCGCCCACCCCTGGCTGGCCCGGCTGGCGCTGCTCGACGACGAGGGCGAGCCCGCCCGCGCCGGCGAGCTCGTGCTGCCCGGAAGCCCGTTCGCCGCGCTCGCGCGTGAGGAGGACGCCGGCTGGGTGGACGACGAACTGCTGGAGCGCTGGGGGCCGGAGGTGCTCGCCGCCGTCGGCGTGCTGGCCGACTTCGTCCTGGTGCGCGCCGAGGACGTGGTGCTCGACCCGGACGACCTGGAGCGGCTCGACCCCACCGTCCCGGCCGACCGCGCGGCCGGCGGCCACCCCACCGGCCTGCTGGACGAGGCACCGGACGGGCTCGCCGAGTGGGCCGAGGACGCGCTGGAGGCGCTGCAGGCCGACGAGGCGGTCGGCGTCCCGCCGGTGGCCGCCGAGCTGCTGGCCGTGCGCGACCTCGACCTGGTGGACGACGACGCCTGGCCGGAGGCGCTCGCCGCGCTGGCCCGCCCGCCCTACCGGGACGCCGTGGTCGATCCGGTGCGCACCCTGCTGCCGGACGGCTCGTACGCCGACCTGCCGCCGTACACCGCGTGGTGGCTGCGCGACCACCCGGTGCTGGCGGGCCGCGAGCCGGCCGGTCTGCGCGCCGCCGGGGCCGACCCGCTGCTGCGCGGCCTGTACGACGAGGCCCGCACCACCCTGGACGACCAGTTCCTGCACGCGCTCGGGGTGCGCACCACGCTGGCCGCGCTGCTCGTCGAGCCGCACGGGCCGGACGAGGTGCTGGACCGGATGACCGACCCGGCCGCCGAGGTCGGCCACCGCCAGCTGCACGGCATCCACACCGCGCTGGCCCGGGTGGACCGGGAGCGGATCGAGCCGCTGGACGTGGTGCGGGCGCTGCCGCCGCTGGACCCGGACACCGGGCGCCGGCCGGGCCACACCGTGGTGGTGGACGCCACCGAGGCGGTCGTCGCCGACGCCCCCGACCTGGTCCAGCTGCTGCACCCGTACCCGCTGCTGCCGGTCGCCCCGGCGCTGGCCGCCGACCTCGCCGAGCGGCTGCACGTGTCGCTGGCCAGCGAGGTGGCGGGCGGCCGGGTGCTCTCCGAGGGCGTGCTGCACCGGGTCCCGGCGGTGGTGCGGGAGCTGCTGCCCGGCTGCCCGGTCGCCTACGAGGAGCACGAGGAGCTGCTGGTCGTCGGGCCGGACGGCGGCGAGGCGGCGGTGGACTGGCGCTGGGACACCGGGGCGGACACCCCGGAGCCGCCGTACGACCCGGAGCTGGCCGAGGCCGGCGACGAGGACGACGAGTTCGAGGTCCCGCCGGTGCCCGGCCTGCTGCACGCGGCCACCCCGGAGGGCCTCGCCGCCGGGCTGGCCTGGTCGGTCGGACAGTGGCACCGCCGCTTCGAGGTGCTGGCCGCCCTCAGCGAGCCCGACCGCGCCTACGAGCTCTCGGCCGCCCGCGACTTCGAGGGCTGAGCCCGGCGGCGCACACCGGCCGGACTCTCGGCGGGTGCGCGCCTGCCGGGCTCGGCGGGTGCGCGCCTGCCGGGCTCAGCGGGTGCGCGCCTGCCGGGCTCAGCGGGTGCGTGCCCGCAGCCGCCAGTAGACGGTGGTGGTGGCGGTCAGCCAGACCGCGCCGAGCGTCACCAGTGCGGCGGTCCGCAGCGCGGGCGTCGGCCGGACGGCCACGCCGACGACCGCCATCGCCAGGGCGGCCGACCCGGCCGCCAGCAACCCGCCCAGGAAGGCGATGAACGCCTCCAACTCCCCACCCCTGCGCGCCATCCGGCACCCCCCTTCCGGGCCATCATCGGCTGCGCGCGGGGGTTTGTCACGCTGCGGCGTGCCCGGTCGCCGGGCACGTCACTCCAGGCCGCGGCGCTTCATGATGCGCCAGGTGATCTCCAGGGCGATGCCGCAGACCACCGCGATGGCGACGCCCGTGAGCGGGTCGCGGAAGCCGACCAGGGAGAGCTCGAAGAAGCTCTTCAGCGAGGGGACCAGCAGGACCAGGGCGAAGGCGCCACCCATGGCGCCGATCAGCAGCAGTCGCCACCAGGTGTACGGGCGGGCGACGATGGCGAGGACCCAGATGGCGATCAGGAAGAGCGTCAGGGTGGCCACGCTGGTGTCGGCCCTGAGGTCGGTCGCGTGGTTGGTGCGGGCGAGCGTGTAGGCGACGAAGGTGCCGGTGCCGGCGATGGCGCCGCCGGGGATCGCCAGCCGCAGCACGCGCTTGACGAAGCCGGTGCGGGCCCGCTCGTTGTTGGGGGCGAGTGCGAGGAAGAAGGCCGGCACGCCGATGGTCAGCGAGGACAGCACGGTGGAGTGCCGGGGCAGGAACGGGTACGGCGAGTGGGTGAAGATCACCAGGAGTGCCAGCAGGACCGAGTAGACCGTCTTCACCAGGAAGAGTGAGGCAACCCGCTCGATGTTGCCGATCACCCGGCGGCCCTCGGCGACCACCGACGGCAGCGTGGCGAAGGAGTCGTTCAGCAGCACGATCTGGGCGACCGCCTTGGTGGCGTCGGAGCCGGTGCCCATCGCCACGCCGATGTCGGCGTCCTTGAGCGCGAGCACGTCGTTGACGCCGTCACCGGTCATCGCCACGGTGTGGCCACGGGACTGCAGTGCCCCGACCAGCCGGCGCTTCTGCTGCGGGGTGACCCGGCCGAAGACACTGGTCCGGTCGGCGGTCTCGGCGAGCTCCTCCGGGTCGGCGGGCAGGGTGCGGGCGTCCAGCGGGTGATCGGCGCCGGGCAGGCCCAGGTGGCCGGCCACCGCGCCGACCGAGACTGCCGCGTCGCCGGAGATGACCTTGGCCCGGACCTGCTGGCCCTCGAAGTAGCGCAGGGTCTCGGCGGCGTCCGAGCGCAGCCGCTGCTGGAGCACCACCAGGGCGAGCGGGGTGAGGTCGGCGGCCGGGTCGGGGGAGTCCAGCGGGACGGGGGTGCGGCCCAGCAGCAGCACCCGCAGGCCCCGGGCGCCCAGCTCGTCCACCTCGGCCAGCGCCGGGTGCCCGGCGGGCAGCAGCACGTCGGGTGCGCCGAGCAGCCAGCTGGCCTCGCCGCCCTGCGGCTCCAGCAGCTGCACGCCGCTCCACTTGCGGGCGGAGGAGAAGGGCATCGCCTCGATCACCCGCCAGCCGTTCTTCGGCGTGCCCTCCGCGCCGTCGTCGCCGCGCCCGTACGCGTCGATGACGGCCTGCATGGACGGGTTGGGGCGGGCGTCGGCGCCGGCCATCACGGCCAGTGCGTGCTTGATGGTGTCCTTGTCGACGGCGGCGGGCTCCCCGTTCGAGAGCACCCGCAGGTCGACCACGTCCATGCCGCCCTCGGTGAGGGTGCCGGTCTTGTCCAGGCAGACGGTGTCCACGCGGGCCAGGCCCTCGATCGCCGGGAGCTCCTGGACCAGGCACTGCTTGCGGCCGAGCCGGACCACGCCGATCGCGAAGGCGACGGAGGTCAGCAGCACCAGTCCCTCGGGGACCATCGGCACGATGCCGGCCACCATGCGCCGCACGGCCTCGCGCCAGTCCCGGCCCTCGACGGCCAGCTGGCTGATGATCAGACCGAGGGCGGTGGGGATCAGCAGGTAGGTGATGAACCGCAGGATGCTGTCGATGCCGGTGCGCAGCTCCGACTTCACCAGGGTGAACTTGCTGGCCTCCTCGGCGAGCTGGGCCGCGTAGGCCTCGCGGCCGACCTTGGTGGCGGTGAACGCGCCCGCGCCGGCCACCACGAAGCTGCCGGACATCACCTGGTCGCCGGGCTGCTTGAGGACCGGGTCGGGTTCGCCGGTGAGCAGCGACTCGTCGATCTCCAGGCCGTCCGCCTCGGTGACCTCGCCGTCCACGATCACCTTGTCGCCGATGCCGAGCAGCACGGTGTCGTCGAGGACGATCTCGGAGACGCCGATCTGCTGGACGGCGCCGTCCCGGCGGACCTGCGGGCGCGCCTCGCCGATCAGCGCCAGGCTGTCCAGGGTCTTCTTGGCGCGCAGCTCCTGGATGATGCCGATCGCCGTGTTGGCCACGATGACCAGGCCGAACAGGCCGTCCTGGATCGGACCGACGATCAGGATGATCCCGAACATCACGCCGATGATCGCGTTGAAGCGGGTGAAGACGTTGGCCCGGACGATCTCCCTGGTGGACCGGCTGGACCGTACCGGGACGTCGTTGACCTGGCCCTTGGCGACCCGCTCGGCCACCTCGGCGGTGCTCAGGCCGCCGCGCCGGCCGGGCAGCAGGCCGAGGGGGTGTGCTCCGTCCGGGTGGTTTCCGTCGGTCGGCCGCTCTTCCGCTGGCTGGGCAGGCTGCGTCATGGCACCGACTCTACGGGTGCCTTATGACCGATGCGTGCTACTAAAGGACTATTCAGTCCGACTGGGTGGCCGGGTTCTGGCCGTTGTGCCGGGCCGTGTGTTCGGCCGCCTCGGCGGCGCGGCTGCGGGCGATGGCGGCCCGCCGGGCGCGGCAGTACCAGACGCCGAGCAGGCCGAGCAGGCCGCCGGAGAGGCAGATCCAGGGCCAGGTGCCGTGGCCGTGCGCCGAGAGGGTGCCCTGGAAGGGGATCAGGGCGAGGAAGGCGATGAACCACAGCACCGTGCCGCCGCCGACGATGGCGACGTCGTTGGCCTCCAGCGGAGGGGGCGAGGGGTGCAGTGGCGTCTTGGGCATGGGGCCTAGCGTACGGTGCGGTGGGCGGCTTTGTGGGCGCCGTGACCCCGTGCAGGCTCTACGCGCGAAGATAGCGCGTGTGCGATCGGGAAACCATACTTAAGGATCTGCGCCCGGCCACCGACGCCCCGGGCGTCCCCTCCCTCTCCTCAGCTCCCCCACAGAGGACGCACGCATGCCTGTGGTCCAGCCGACCACCGAGTCGCCCGAACCCGCCGACGCCGCGCCGCAGCCCCCCACGAGCGCCGTCGACCGCTTCTTCCGGATCAGCGAGCGAGGCTCGACCCTGTCGCGCGAGATCCGCGGTGGTGTCGCCACCTTCTTCACCATGGCGTACATCCTGGTGCTGAACCCGATCATCCTGGCCAGCGGCACGGACATCACCGGGACGCACCTGAACAGCGCCCAGCTGGTCACCGCCACCGCCCTGACCGCGGGTCTCACCACCCTCCTGATGGGCGTCATCGGCAACGTCCCGATCGGCCTGGCCGCCGGCCTCGGCGTCAACACGATCGTGGCGCTCCAGCTCGCCCCCAAGATGACCTGGCCGGACGCCATGGGCATGGTCGTGCTGGCCGGCTTCGCGATCATGCTGCTGGTCGCCACCGGTCTGCGCGAGCGGGTCATGAGCGCCGTCCCGCTCGGCCTGCGCAAGGCCATCGCGATCGGTATCGGTCTGTTCATCAGCCTGGTCGGTCTGGTCGACTCCGGCTTCGTCAGCCGCATCCCGGACGCCGCCCACACCACCGTCCCGCTCCAGCTGGGCGGCAACGGGCACCTGCTCGGCTTCCCGGTGCTGATCTTCGTGATCGGCCTGACGCTCACCCTGATCCTGCTGATCCGCAAGGTGCCCGGCGCCATCCTGATCAGCATCGCGGTCTCCACCGCGCTCGCCGTGATCATCGACAAGGTGGCCGACGTCCCGGCGCTCAAGTGGGGCCTCACCGTCCCGATCTGGCCGGGCAACCCGGTCTCCGAGCCGGACTTCGGGCTGATCGGCAAGGTCAGCCTGTTCGGCGGCTTCGAGAAGGTCGGCGTGCTGACCGGCGTGCTGTTCGTCTTCACCGTGCTGATGTCGTGCTTCTTCGACGCGATGGGCACCATCCTCGGCGTGGCCGACGAGGCCCACCTGCTGGACGAGAAGGGCGACCTGCCCGGCATCAACAAGGTCCTGATGGTCGACGGCATCGCCACCGCGGCCGGCGGCGCCACCTCGGCCTCCGCCAACACCTGCTTCGTCGAGTCCACCGCCGGCGTCGGCGAGGGCGCCCGGACCGGCTTCGCCTCGATCGTCACCGGCCTGCTCTTCGCGCTGGCGCTCTTCCTCACCCCGCTCGCCACCATGGTCCCGGCCCAGGCCGCGACCCCGGCCCTGATCGCCGTCGGCTTCCTGATCCTGGCCAACTCGATCAAGGAGATCGACTGGGCCGACTACACGATCGCGATCCCGGCCTTCCTGACCATCGTGGTGATGCCGTTCACCTACAGCATCACCAACGGCATCGGCATGGGCTTCATCGCCTTCTGCGTGCTGCGCCTGGCCGCCGGCCGCGGCCGCGAGGTCCCCGCCCCCATGTATGCGGTGGCGGCGGTGTTCGCCTTCTACTACCTGATGCCGGCCCTCGGCCTGCTCTGACGCCGTACGGCCCCCCGCGGCCCCGTCCTCCCGCTCGGG
>NZ_JBHVFE010000404.1:0-8302 GCF_042801945.1 Kitasatospora sp. NPDC057542 | reverse complement strand
CTCGGATCTCCAGATCAGGACAGCAGGCGCACAGGGCCAGCGACCGGCAAAGCCGTCAGCCTCACCCTCCCCAGTGAAGATCACCAACAGCATCCTTTTCGTGCAGCGCTGACGGACGGTCACGGCCCCCTCGCGGTAGCCGGATGATCACGTGGCCAGGAGGACGCGCTTGCGTAGCAGCTCCAGGCCGGCCCGGCCGAACATCTGCCGCTTCAGCATCTTAAAAGTTACGTGGAATCTGCCGGGGTGATCATGTCCCTCCGGTGCAACCACGGACTCGGGAGATGTGTTGAGCGGCACGACGGTGCTGATGGAGAAGTGGCCGGTGCTCGGTCGGCACGAGCAGGCGGCGACCTGGCTGACGATCTGGACGGATCTCGGGCGTGCGCCGAGGACGATCGATGCCTATGCCCGCGGGCTGGCCGAGTACCTGCTGATGTGCGAACGGGAGAACGTCGACCCGGTCACCGCGAACCGGGTACATATAGCCGTTTACGTAAGGGAATTGACCTCTCGGCCTCACCGTCGAGGGGCCAATGTGGTCTCGATCGACTCGGGGGCAAGACTGGCCAACGCCACCATCCAGCAGCGCCTGGTGCCGGTCCGCTTGTTCTACGACTTCCTCATGGAGGAGGGCCTGCGGAAGTCGAACCCGGTCGGCCGGGGCCGTTACACCCCGGGGCGCCAGCGGGGCGGGCTGGTGCCGCGGCTGACGAAGCTGCCGTGGATCCCCAGCGAACAGCAGTGGCTGGGGATCCTGCAGGTCGCGCGGGCGGAGCCGGTCCGCAACCGGGTGATGCTGGCCCTGGCCTACGATTCCGCGCTGCGGCGAGAGGAGCTGTGCTCGCTGCGGACCGACGACCTCGATCCGGCCCACCGGACGCTGAGGGTACGGGCGGAGACGACGAAGAACCGGCTGGAGCGGGTGGTGCCGTACTCGGTGTCAACCGACGTGCTGATGTCGGCCTACCTTGCCCACCGAGCCACGATCAGCCGGGCCAGGGGGCCGCTGTTCCTGTCGGAGTCCCGGCGCAACCACGGACAGCCGCTGACCCTGTGGACCTGGTCGAAGGTGGTCCGCCGGATCGCCCTGGAGGCCGGTGTCCCGCGGTTCTCGACCCACACCACCCGGCACCTGTGTCTGACCGATCTGGCCCGGATGGGCTGGGAGTTGCACGCGATCGCGACCTTTGCCGGCCACCGCAACACTGACTCCACGCTCCAGTACATCCACCTGTCCGGCCGGGACCTGGCCGACAAGCTGGCCCGCGGCATGGAGCACATCCATGCCTGGCGAATACAGATGCTCACCTCCGCGGACGGCACGACGGCGGAGGTGTCGCGGTGACCGCACCACTGCCGGCCATCGCCGCCGAGGACGGGGCCGGACGCTGGTCCTGGCCGATCTCCCCGCCCCGCGACAACGCCGCGGTGACAGTGCGACCTGCCGAGGCCAGAGCCGTGGCCGACCTGGGCGTGCGTAATCTGCGGCGACTGCAGTACCACGACCCGTCCGCGCCGGGCTGGCGCCTGATCGCGCGGCTGCTGGGTCCGCTGGAGGCGGTCAACGCCGCACTGAACTCCCCACCCACCCCGCACCGTCGACGGGCCATGCTCGACGTGATCGCGGTGCTGCTGACGCGGTGCGCGGAGACCGGCCGGACCTTCTGGGGCCGGACCGAAGAGGAATGGTTCCACCTGCTCGGCCGCACCCAGGCCGAGTTCCGCCAGCACGCGCCCGCCTGGGCAGGCGACGAGGTCCGCCCCTATCTCGCGGCGCACGCCTACCTGCTCGGATCCTTCAACGAATTCCACCGACTCGGCAGCGTCCAGCGGCTCACCCTGGCCTGGCGGATCTTCGGACGCGACCGCGTCAACGGCGAGGTCGCACGACTTCGCGCGGTCCTGGTCTCCTGGGGCTACCAGCTCGGCCAGGACGAGGACACCCTGCTGCCGATGGTGGCCAGCCAGCTGTTCCTACTCAACCCGCAGCCCGCATCTTGAGGATCTGGACACCGCACTGTTCGACCGGGTCCGCCGCGACGGGCTGCTGGAAGGCAGCCGGCTGAACACCCTGCACGCGATGCAGCGGGCGGTCGCCGAGCTCGGATTCTGTGATCCTCCGCGTCCCGGCACCGGCCGCCACTCGGCCCGGGCCAGTGGCGGCGCGCCGATCTGGGAACAGTGGGCCAACCGCTGGCACGCCACCTCGACGCTGACCCCGCGCGTTCGCGGCGGCGTCCGCTCGAACCTGCTCAAGGTCGGCCGGTGGACCGCCGCCGAACAGCCCGACGCCGCCGATCCGGCCAACTGGACCCGGCAGACCTGCGCTTCGTGGATCGCCGCGCTGGACCGGATGAAGGTCGGCGACTACGTCCAGCGCACGATCGGGCTGGGTGACCGTCTCGGCAAGCCGCTGGAGGCGCCCAGCAAGGCCGCGCAGATCACCGCGCTGCGGACGTTCTTCCGGGACTGCCAGGAATGGGAGTGGCTGCCCCGCCGCTTCGACCCCCTTCGCGCGTTGGCCATCCCCCGCAGCATCACCGCCCTCCTGGGACCCGACCCCAGGGTGATCGCCGACGAGATCTGGGCGAAGCTTTTGTGGGCGGGCCTGAACCTGGAACCTGCTGACCTGCCCCAGACCCGCTCCGGGCACTTCTACCCTTTTGAACTGGTCCGCGTGGTAACGCTGACCTGGCTGTTCTCCGGACAACGCAGCAACGAGATCGCCCGGTTGAAGGTGGGCTGCATCCGTTGGCAGCACGACGGGACACCGATCGCCGGCGACTCGCAGCAGGTCCTGGCCCGCGACGCGGTCTGCCTGCTCGACGTCCCCACCCACAAGACCGGCACCGCCTTCACCAAACCGGTCGACCCGATCCTCGGCCAGGCCGTCGACGCCTGGCAGGCCGCCCGCCCCGACCAGCCGAAGTTCACCGACCGCCGCACCGGCGAGCTGGTCGACCCGTTGTTTGCGATCCGGGCCCGCCGCGTCTCCACCAGCTACATCAACAACACCATCATCCCGATGCTGTGTCGCAAGGCCGGAGTCCCGGCCGCCGACGTCCGCGGCAACATCACCAGCCACCGTGCCCGGCCCACCATCGCCAGCCAGCTCTACAACGCCAAGGAGTCGATGACTCTGTTCGAGCTGCAGGCCTGGCTCGGACACCGCTCCCCGCAGTCCACCCAGTACTACGCGAAGATCACACCCAACACTCTGTCCAAGGCCTACTCCGAAGCCGGCTACTTCGAGCGCAACGTGCGCACCATCGAGGTCCTCGTCGACCGCGACGCGATCACCACCGGTGCTGCCGCCGGCGGTGAGCCCTGGCAGTACTTCGACCTGGGTCACGGCTGGTGCACCTACACCTTCTTCGAGCGGTGCCAGCACCGGATGGCCTGCGCGCGCTGCGACTTCTATACGCCGAAGAGCTCCAGCAAGGGCCAGTTGCTGGAGGCGAAGGAGAACCTGCGAAAGATGCTCGCGGCCATCCCGCTCACCGACGACGAACGCGCCGCCGTCGACGACGGCCAGGCCGCTCTGGACCAGCTACTGGAACGGCTTACCGACGTCCCCACGCCAGCAGGGCCTACGCCGCGTCAGATCGGCGTCCCAGCTACCGCGACACTACTGCCGATCGTCAACGTGACCGCCCGTCCCCGAGAGTGCGGTCCGGGAGGCCAATGCTGAACCCACGACGGTCACGGCCACTGGGGTTCGCACTGCACCGAGCCGCCTCGACCGGGTATCGTGCGGTCCTGCGAATCCATGCCCCTGTCTTGGGAAAAGAAGTGCAGGATGCACATCCTGGATGACCTCACCGGTCTTTCCCCTCGTGCAAAGAGTCTGCTTGAACGAACCGGCCGGCGCGATGATCCGCAGGAACCTCGGCTCTCCACCGAGTTCCTGCGGATCCGGGACCGCTTCGGCCAGTTGATTCCCACGCCCATGATGCTCGTGATCCGCCGGGAGGGATTCGAGCAGAAGTACGGCGGACTCCGCTACCAAGTGCGAAGCAGCTACACCGTCGAGGGCGAACGCCGCGAGGTGCTTCGCGACTGGCACTACGACCTGGGCCAGAACATGTGGACCGGCGCCGCCGATGGCTGGTACTTCGATTGGTTCGGGGAACGTGTGTCCTCTCCAGTGCGCTACCTGGTGCACACGGACGGACGAGTCGGAGTGGACGATGGAGGCGGCACATTCCTCGAAATCGCCCCGTCCATCCCGGCACTCATCGAATCCCACGCTCTCACCGACACGGTCTCGACCTGGGACCGCACCACCGCCGAGGTCGACAGCTTCGCACTCGCCGAGCAACTCGACAGCCTCACCGACATCCCCGAAGCATCAGGCAGCACCATCCGATGGCGACTGTCCGACAACGTCGCGGTCGAGGAGTTCCGGAACTGGAGCAGCGACGCGCCACGTCGTTGGCGCGCATTCATCTGGAGCCGAGGTGAATCTGGCCGACGCCAGGTTGAAGAGGCCGCTGCCCGAGTAGCGGCCACACAGCAGACCATGACAGCCACCGGATGACAACCGCTGCTTGACAGAGCTGATTCCACAGAATGATCCGGTTGACGGTGCCTTCGACGGGGCCGGAGTTCCAGTGGGTGGTCAGTCCGGCGTGGACGGCGTCGTAGTCGTTGTTCAGGCCGGCGGCGAAGGTGCTGATCCCGGCCAGGCCTGAGGTCATAGCCGCGGTGATCCACTCGGTGAGGTGCTCGCCTTCGAGGCGGGTGAGCATCTCGGCGAAGGACGTGACCAGGCCGGCAGCGGTGTCCAGTTCGGGGCAGTGCGCGAGGATCGCCTTGCGCTGCACTTCCTCATCCAGGGTGAGCCCGGCGGGGTGACGGGTCAGCCAGCCGGTGACCTGCCGGATCGAGGGCGGTGGGGGTGGTGGCGGTGCGCTGTCCGGGGCGATGAGGGCTTGGCGCTTCCATTGGGCGAGGAGCGTGAGGCCGCCCCGGTAGCCCCGCGCGGTGATCTCCTCGAACAGCACGCGCCCAGTGATCTTCCCGCCGGTCTCCTCCCAGCGTCGGACCAGGTAAGGCTTGAACGGGTCGAGCTTGCTCGCCCGGGGGCGACGGTCCTTCATCATGTCCTGCCAGCGTGCGGCGTGCGCGTAGCGGCGGATGGTGTAGCGGCTCCATCCGAGGTGGCGGGCGACCTCGCGCATACTCATGCCGCGCTCCAGCAACTCGTGGACCAGGGCGTGGTGGACAATCCGCCGCTCCGCCATCCGTCCTGTGGGGTCGGCCGGCTGCTCGATCTCCTCCTCGACGTCGGCGCTGTCGTCGGCGGGGAGCGGGGTCTCCCACTGCGGTTCGGGCTCCGGCTCGATCATCGGGAGGCTGTTCAGACAGGAGCGGTGGTCGAGGACGGTGCGTTCGACGGCCTGGGTGAGGTTGTGCCACAGGTGGTAGCGGTCGGCGATCTGCTGGGCCTGGGGCGCGTCGGAGCTCGCGGCTTCCGCGTAGGCGCTGGCGCGGTCGCGGCAGATCACCTCGACCTGCGGTTGGTCGGCGAGCCATGGACCGAGCGTGGACGCGTCGCGGTCCGGGAGCAGGTCCAGGACCCGGTGGGTGGTGGCGTCGATGATCATGGTGCCGTAGACGTGGCCCTTGCGAAGTGCGAAGTCGTCCACCCCAATCGCGGTCGGAGCGCCAACGGGCAGGTCCGGCAGCTCCATCACCCGTCGCAGCAGCGTGCTGCGGCTCCCGCGCAGCCCCAGCAGCCGGACCATACGTTCACCGGCCCGACCGGCGAGCGCCAGCCCCACCGCCGCGACCGCCGAGCGCAGCCGCTCGGTGCTCTGCCCGTGCCGGCGCGTCAGGCCATCGACCTGCTCGACGAATGTCCGCCTCGGACATGACCGAGCAAAGCAAGCGAGCCGGCGTACCCGCAGTGCGAGTACGACCCGCCGCCCCGCGCTCGGCAGATCGGCTGGGAACCGCAGGTAGGAGCCGTGTACACGACTTGACCAGGTGCCGCAGCCGGGGCACCTGGCGCCGTCAGTGGTCGACCGAGCTTCCACCCGCACCACGGAGCCGGCCGATTCCACCCCGACAACCGCCACCTCCGACACCGATGGGAACAGCAACTCCCTGAACAGGGACCACGATTGCGTCACAGCCGCCGACTGTCAGCTACACAGAACCCGAGCCGACGACTTTCAGTCGATCTACGAGCCTGCCGAGAGCGAGTGATCCGTTACGGAACGTCACCGGTCACACAACCTGAGCCAGAACCCCGTTTGCCCCGCCGAAAACAAGGGCGGGCCAGCGCTCGCCGGGTTTGTAGCCGTGCCCGCGGGGGCGTTCGCGCATCTTGCCGATGGTGCCCTTCGCGGTCTGCTTGATCACGGTGAGGACCGCGAGCCCCGCCGGGTCCCTGGTGCTCTTGAGGGCGGCCATGGCGTCCAGGAACGCGACCGGGTCGCGGTCGGCGAGGGTGAGCGGGACGCCGAGTGCGGCCATCGTGTCCACATACGCCTGGCGCAGGCTCTTGTGCCACGGGTCCAGGTAGGGGCCGTGCTCGTGGCGCAGCCAGGCCTCGGTGGGCTGCACGATGGCGCCGAGCTCCACTGCGTAGGCGACCTTCACCGTGCTGTACCAGGCCGGGCCCGTCGGCCGGGACCCGTCCGCGGTGAACGGCAACGGGAGCAGCGGGTCCGTGTCGACGCTGGACAGGTCAACCAGCCAGGAGCCGGGGACCGCCTTGTCGAAGACGGGGGTTCAGCTCGTGCACGGGGCCGGACAGCGGCAGGGTGAGGCGGCCGGCGGCGGCGAGGAAGGCCATGTTGACGTCCAGGCCGACCGCGAACGGCGCGGCCTGTTCCTGCTCGATGAGCGGGCGGTGCCAGTCCCACGCCTCGGTGACCAGCTCCCCGCCCGCCTCGCGGTCCTGGGCGAGCGGGTGGATGTCCGGGACCTCCGGCGGCGCCGGATCGAACGCGTCCTTCGGGCGCGAGCCCTCCACCACGCCCGAGGTCCAGCCGGACTCGGTGCGCACCGTGCGGGTCGGCGGGCGCAGCGCGGTTACCAGCTCTAGGCCGGAGACGGCGGTGGAGCCGCGCGGGGTGAGGACGCGGGTGGCGTAGGTGCCGAGGAGGCGGGCGAGGTCGGGGGCATCGAGGTCGTCGGGGGTCTGCCAGTCGCCGCTCGTGAGGGCGCCCCAGGCGGGGATGCAGAGCTGCACGCACACCCGCTTGCCGTCCTCGGGCGTGCGCGGCCGATGCCCCGTTGGGTGAGCAGCCACCCGGCCTTCTCAATCTGTCTGACGGCCTTGTGGGTCTTCGGGAGCCGGCCGAGCCGGGGGACGAACTCCTTCTTCTCGTCCCGGCCCATCGCTGGGAGCCCGATCTCGGCAAGGGCGGCGTCGGTGAGGACGACCAGGGCGTCGCCGTCCTTGCCGTGCGGGTGCAACCTGGGCGAGCCCAGGTTGGTCTCCAGCGCCCACTCGACGACGTCGGCAAGCGTGCGCCCAGCCGGGGCGGTCGGCGCCGGCTCGCCGTCGGCAAGGTAGGCCACCAGGCCCCGACCGGACGGAGCGACGTCCACCACCGCGAGCCGACCGGCCGGGAACCGGGCGAAGGCCGAGGCCTCCCAGTCGAACGGCCCCTCAGCCTTCGGCGCCGTCTTGGACGGTGCCTTGCGCGCCCGCGACGAGGCCGCCGGACGCGACGACCCGGGGCGGCGCAGCGCAGCCACCGGACCGGTGGCGGTGGCGGGAGCGGCCTGGCGGGGCGCAGCGACCGAAGCGACCGAGGCAACCGGCTCAGCCGCAGCCTGCGGGACGGCCGGGACGGCGCCGGGGCGGCAAAACCCGCCCAGATGCATCGGGCGGCCCTGGGCGCGGTAGACCGACGGCCGCCCGCACCGCACACACAGCGCCGGTGGAGCCATCAGCAGCGAGCCGTCCGGGTCCTGCTCCAGCATCACCGACTGCGCCGCCGGGGCCGGCTGCTCGGGCACCGAGACGGCAGCCGGCGCGGGCTGGACCGGGGCCTGGGCCGCTGCGGTCTCATCGGCGAGACGCACGAGGCTGGCGGCCTGCGCGCGGCGCAGCCACTCGGTGGGCTCCAGCGTCCACTGCTGACGCTCCTCGTCCGGCCAAACATACCGCCGCCTGGAGCCTGGGCGGCGGGAAGCGAGGGATGCCGGATCTGCCGTGGGCCGACGTCGGGAACTTCTTCGACTCTGACGCGTAAATAGAAGCCCAAGTAGATGGGGTTTTGGCATGACTCAGCACCCGATCACTGGGATGGCGATCGGGTGCTGGGTGGATGGTCAG
>NZ_JBHVFE010000403.1:0-8366 GCF_042801945.1 Kitasatospora sp. NPDC057542 | reverse complement strand
AGCCAGCGCTGGGCCGGGGCGGCGGGGTCGCAGGGGGCCACCCCGGTGGCCTGGCCGCCGCCGTTGGAGGTGAGGCACTGCCCGGTGGCCGCGCTGCGGACCAGGTACCAGCCGTGGTCCTCGTCGGTCAGCCGCCACTTCTGGTTGGCCGGCATCCAGTCGCCGGCCGGGCGGTTGAGGCCGTCCAGCCCGCCGGGGGTGTCCCAGAGGCGGACGGCACCCGAGCCGGTGTCGAGGTCGATCACCTTGCTCTGCCCGTGCGAGATCGCCGTGGTGCCGTCGCAGTACTTCCAGAACGACCAGGTCTGCGCGGGCGACTGGTTGGCCGTCCAGACGACGATCGGCTGACCGTTGACCTCGGCGTTGTGGTACAGGTCGAGCGCGCCTGCTCCGGAGCCGTTGTTCACGGCCGTCATGCCCCCGACGGACGGCGAGAAGTCGCAGGCGCCGGCCGGTGCCGCCTGCGCCGCCGGTGCGCCGGCCACGACCGCCCCCGCGACGGCAGTGACGGCCCCGAGCGAGGCGAGGAACCTGCGGGTACGGGTGATGGTGCTCATGGGGTTTCTCCTTCTGGTGTGGTGGACGGGCCAGGGGTCAGCCGCGCGGGACCGCGAGCGCGGCCCACTGCTTGGGGCCGGGTATGCCGTCGGCGTCCGCGCCCGAGTCGCCGAGCTTGTGCTGCCAGTTGCGGAAGGACTCGAGGTCGGCGTCGGACCACTCGGGCCCGGGGCCCTCGGCGTAGGCGGAGCAGCCCTCGGCGACGAGGCGCTCGCCCATCCGGGTGATGACGTCGCTGTTCTGGCCGTCGTGGAAGAAGTCGGCGCCGGGAAACGGCTCGTAGCCGTCGCCGCCGCCGGCCGCCGGGGCGGCACCGGACGGGGCGCCGCCGCTGGGGCTGTCGTCCGCGGAGGCCTCCTGCCCGAAGTAGAGCGCCCCGGGCCGGTCCCTCCACTCCGGGTCGGCGAGGACCACGCCCTCGGTGAAGTCCGGGATGCCGTAGCCGTGGACCCAGTCCGAGCGGCGCTCACGGGTCTTCATGTAGACGCCGTCGCCCTCGGAGCTTCCCCCGTCGTTGGTGTTGCCCTCGACGGTGGTGATGGTGGAGCTGGTGTAGGCGACGCAGATGCCGGTGTGGCTGCCGCCGCCGGGGCCGAAGAAGACCTGGCCGCCGATCACCGGGTACTCGGTGAAGCGGTCGCGCTCCTTGAACCAGGCGACGCCCTCCGCGCAGGAGGCGGTCACCGGGAAGAGGCCGGCGTTGCCGGACTGCTCGGCGCACCAGGCGACGAAGGTGGCGCACCAGGCCTCGCCCTGGGACCACTCCAGGCCGGCGACGGCGGGGGAGAACTTCTGGATGTTGTTCCAGTGCCCGCCGCTGCGGCCCTCGTGGTAGCCGACCTCGTCTCGGGCGATGCGGATCAGGTCCGCCGCGTTCGAGGACATGGGTGTGGACTCCTTGTTGGTGGAAGGGTGCCGGTCGGGGTCTCAGGCCTTGCCGAAGGTCTGCACGTAGCGGCCCCAGTTGCCGCGCTGGCGGGGTGCGTAGCCGATGCCGATGAAGTTGTAGTCGGGGTTGAGGATGTTCACCCGGTGGCCCGGGCTGTTCATCCACATCTGCATCGCCTCCGGCACGCTGTTGCTCGGGGTGACGTTCTCGGCGGAGGCCCGCGAGGAGAAGCCGGCGGCCGCGATGCGGTCCCAGGGGGTGCTGCCGTCGGTGCCGTTGTGCTGGGTGAGGTCGTGCGAGGCCATGTCGTTGGCGTGGCGCTGGGCGGCGGCGCTGAGGCGCTCGTCCAGGCGCACCGGCGGAGCTCCGACGCGGCCGCGCTCGGCGTTGACGGCGTTCAGCATCTCGGTGCGGAAGTCACCGCCGCCGCCGCCGGGCTGGGGCTGCGGTTGCGGTTGCGGCTGAGGCTGCTGCTGCTGGCCGCCGCCGCTGACGCCGCCCGCCGGGACGAGCTGCCAGCGCTGCGCCGGGTTGGCGTCGTCCTGCTTGGCCAGGGTGAGCGGGGAACCGGGGGCGGCCGCGGTGAGGAAGAGCATGCCCTCGCTGGTGCGGGTGGTGCGGATCCGGACCCAGTCGTTGTCGAGGGGCTCGAAGCACCAGTGCTGGTTGGGCTGGTTGTGCTCGTTGTACAGCCAGGCCTGGCCGATGGAGTAGTTGAAGTCCATGACCATGGCCTGGCCGCCGACGTGCCGGCCGGTGGTCAGCAGGGTCTCCAGGAGGAAGCTGCCGTTCTCCTTGGCCCAGAAGGTCCAGCCCTGGGCGGTGGTGCCGTTGGGGCCCCAGGACTGGATGGCGGTGCCGGCGGCGGTCTGGCTGGAGCGGACGTCGGCGACCGTTCCGTTGGCGGACTTGAGCGTCCAGTTCTGACCGTGCTGCGGGAGCGTGGGCATGGTTGCGCCTCTCGTCTGTGGTGTCGCCCCGGGCCGCAACCGCGGCGGCCCGGGGCCTGACGAGAGAGACGTTCCTGCACTGCGGTAGACGGCCGGTCAACGCGCGTAGCCCACACCGCCGTTGATGTCGCGTCTACTGCGCCAGAAGCTCCCTGACCTGCGCCGACTCCTCCTGGAGCCCCAGCCGCTCGTACACCTCCAGGGAGTCCGTCAGACAGGCCCGGGCCTGGCTCGGGCGGCCGAGGCCGGTGAGCGCGGTGCCGAGGGTGCGCAGCAGGGCGGCCTCCAGGGCGGGGCTGGTGCGCCGGGCGAGCGGGAGGACGGCTTCGGCGGCGTCGACGGCGAGCAGCCAGCGGCCGGCCTCGGCGTGGATGCGGGCGGCGAGGTCTCCGGACGCGGCCGCGAACACGGTGACCTGGAGCGTGGCGAACTCCTCGCGGGCGCCGACGGCGTGGGCGAGCGCCGCCTCCGGATCGCCGCACAGCCGCAGCACCCGGGCGAGGTAGTAGCGGCCGATCGCGGCGGAGACCGGCCCCGAACCGCTCATCAGGTGGGCGCTGCGCTCGGCGGCGTCCCGGGCCTCGTCGATCCGGCCGGTCTGGGCGCAGCTGAACGCGAACTCGCCGAGGGCGCTGCCCTCGGAGCGGCTCGCGTCCAGGCGCCGGAACAGCCCGGCGGCCCGGCCGGCGTGTTCGGCGGCCTCGGCGTAGCGGCCGTGGACGCGGGCGTTGCCGCCGAGGGTGAGCAGGGCCTTGGCGAGGACCCGCTCGGTGCCGGTGGTGGTGCAGACGTCGACAGCTCGGTGGATCTCCTCCTCGGACTCGGCGTAGCGGTTGACGTGCCAGAGCATCGAGCCGCGCAGGTAGCGGGCGAGGGCGAGCGGGCCGTGGTCGCCGCGTGCCGTGGCTTCCCGGGCGAGGCGTTCGGCGAGGTCGGCGATGACGGTGGTCTGGGTGCGTTCGGCGAGCACCGAGCCCATCCGGTCGGCGAGTTCGGCGGCGCGATCGAGCGGCACGGCCGGGTCCGCGCAGCTCAGGGCGATGACGGCGGCGTGCACCTCGGCCTGTTCGCGCATCCAGCGCACGGCTTCCGCGCCGTCGGCCACCGGTCGGCCGGGGTGGGACACGGACGCGTCGAGCAGGCTGAGTTCGACCGGGTCGGGTTTGCGGGCGACGAGGTCGGCGTTGCGGGCGGTGGCGAGGCAGAAGTCGAGCAGCCGGTCGGTGGCGGCGGTGCGTTCGGCGGCGCCGTCCTCGTCGGCGAGCCGGCCGCGGGCGTAGGCGCGGACGAGGTCGTGGAAGCCGTACCGGCCGAAGCGGGGGGAGTGCAGCAGATTGAGGTCGACGAGGGTTTCGAGCAGCTCGCCGGTCTCGGCCTCGGTGCGGTCGAGCAGGACGGCGGCGCAGGGCAGCGGGACGTCGGGGGCGTCGGGCAGGGCGAGCAGCCGGAAGGCGCGGGCGAGTTCGGCGTCCAGGCGGTGGTAGGAGATGGCGAAGCTGGCTTCCACCGTCCGTTCGCCGTCGCTGAGTTCGGCCAGCCGGTGCTCGCGGCGGAGTCCTTCGGCGAGTGCGGCCAGGGTGAGCGCGGGGTCGGCGGCGAGCCGGGAGGCGACGATGCGGACGGCGAGCGGCAGCAGCCCGCAGGCCCGGACGACCTCCTCGGCGACTCCGGGTTCGGCGGCGACGCGTTCGGCGCCGACGATCCGGGTGAACAGCTCCAGCGCCTGTCCGGGCGGCAGGGTGTCCAGCCGCAGCTGGTGGGCCCCGGCGAGGCCGGTCAGCCGGTGGCGGCTGGTGACGAGGACGGCGCAGCCGGGTGAGCCGGGCAGCAGCGGTTCGACGTGGCCGGTGGTGGCGGCGTTGTCGAGGACGACCAGGACGCGCCGCCCGGCCAGGGCCGAGCGGTACAGCGCGCTGCGTTCGCCGCTGTCCGGCGGGATCTCGCCCGGGTCCACGCCGAGGTCCCGCAGGAAGCCGGCGAGCACCGTGCCGGGGTCGGGCGGGGTGTGGTCGGCGCCGCGCAGGTCGGCGAAGAGCTGCCCGTCGGGGAAGCGGTCGCGGACCCGGCGGGCGACGTGCACGGCGAGGGTGGTCTTGCCGACGCCGCCCATGCCGTCCAGGGCGGAGACCACGACGGCCCGTCCGCCGGCGCCGGCGAGGCGGTCGGCGAGGGTCTCGGCCTCCTCGGTGCGGCCGGTGAAGTCGGGCAGGCCGGACGGGAGCTGGTCGGGAGCCTGCCAGCTGTCGGCGGTGGCGTCGGCGGTGGGTTCGGCCGGGTCTGCGGCGGCCTTCGCGGGCAGCAGGGAGGCGTCCTCGCGCAGGATGCGCAGCTGGAGGTCGGCCGGGCCGTTCTCGCCGGGCGGGAGCGAGGCGCGGGCGTCCTCGTACACGGCGAGCGCCTCGGCCTTGCGCCCGGCCTGGTAGAGGGCGCGCATCAGGACGGCGGTGAGCCGGGGGCGGCCCGGGTGCTCCAGGGCGAGGGCGGCGATCGCCGCGGTGAGGTCGGTGCGGTCGCCGAGATCGGCGTCCAGTTCCAGTTCCGTCTCCTTGGCCGAGATCCGCTGCTCGGTGAGACGGGTGCGGACGGCCTCGGCGTGCGGCCCGGGCAGTCCGGCCAGGGCTTCGCCGACCCACAGCCGGTGGGCGCGCCGCAGCACCTCCCGTACCTCCTGCGGCGGTGCGTCCGCCTCGCGCAGCCGTCCGGCCTCGGCCACCTGCGCCTCCCAGGCGGCGGCGTCCACCTCGGCACCGGGCGCCCTGAACGCGTATCCGTCGCCGACCCGGACCAGCGGCATCCGGTCCGGGTCGGCCCCGGCGTACGGCCGGAACGCGGTGCGCAGCCGGGAGACGGCGAGCTGGACGGCCTTGCGCGGATCGGCCGGCGCGGCCCCGCCCCACACCCCCTCGACCAGCACCGAGGTCGCGACCGTCCGCCCGGCGGCGCCCAGCAGTACGGCGAGCACGGCCCGCTGCTGCGGCCTGCCCAACTCCAGTTCCTGCTCCCCGTACCAGGCCCGCAGCGGTCCCAGCAGTCCGAACCGCAGCCCGGATCCCCCCATGTCACCCATGTCCCGTCCCCGAAAGTCGTTCTGCGCCGGGATCTCGCCAGTTCTGTCCGGACGGCGGGCCCCGTACCCCCGGCGGCCTATTCTCTGTCACAGATTGTGTACCGGATCGAGGGCTTCGAGGAGTGGGCGGTGGGGCTCGAATTCCACGTGCTGGGGCCACTGCGGGTTCGGTACGAGGGCCGGGAGGTCGACCTCGGACGACCGCAGCAGCGGGCCGTCCTCGCCGTGCTGCTGTTCCCGCCGGGGCAGCTGGTGTCGACGGACCGGCTGGTCGAGAGCCTGTGGGGCGAGGACGACAGCCGCTGGCCGAAGGACCCGGTCGGGCAGATCGGCACGCATGTCCACCGGCTCCGACGTGCCCTCGGCGCGCCTGGGCTGCTGGTCGGGGCGGCGGGCGGGTACCGGTTGGAGGCGCCGCGTACGGCGGTGGACCTCTTCCGCTACGAGGCCGCGGTGGCGGAGGCCGTTGCGCTGCGTCACCAGGATCCGCTACGGGCGCGCGAGCTGCTGGCGCAGGCGCTGGGGGCCTGGGAGGGGGACCGCGCGCTGGAGGGGGTGCCCGGGACGTTCGCCGGGCGGGTCCGGGAGCGACTGGCGGCCGGGCGCTTCGCCGCGGTGAAGGCGCTGCTCGGCCTGGACCTGGCGCTCGGCCGGCACGCCGAGGCGCTGGAGCCGCTGTCCGGCCTGGCGGCCACGCACCCGCAGGACGAGGAGGTGCACAGGTTGCACCTGCTGGCACTGCACCGCTGCGGCCGTACGGCGGAGGCGCTGGCGGGGTACGAGGCGCTGCGGGAGCGGCTGGACGGGGAGCTCGGGCTCGAACCAGCCCCGGCGCTGGTCGAACTGGCCGAGCAGATCCGACGGGGGGAGGCCCCGGTGCTGCTGCGGCGGCTGCCGAGGCTGCCGAGGCCGTGTCAGCTGCCGCCGGACATTTCGGACCTGGTCGGGAGGGCGGCGCAGGTGCGGGAGGCGGAGCGGGTGCTGCGGGCGGGCGGCACTCCGGTGCTGGGGCTGTCGGGCCCGGCGGGCTGCGGCGCGTCGGCGCTGGCGGTGCACGTCGCGCACGCCGTCCAGGACGCCTTCCCGGACGGCCAGCTGTACGCGAGCGGGGGCGGCTCGGGCACGGTGCTGGCCGGCTTCCTGCGGGCGTTGGGGGACCGGACCGACTCCTCGGTGGGCCTCGACGAGCTGTCCGCGCGCTACCGCGCCGCGCTCGCCGGGCGCCGGGTGCTGGTGCTGCTCGACGGGATGGCCGAGCCGGGACCGTTGCTGCCGTCGGTGCCCGGCTGCGCCGCGGTGGTGGCGGGGGCGGAACCGGGCACGCTGCCCGAGGACGCCGTACGGCTGGCGGTGGGACCGCTGGAGCCGCACGACGCCTACGAGCTGCTGGCCCGGATCGTCGGCGCGGAGCGGATCCGGCGGGAGCCGGAAGCGGTGTCCGAGCTGACGGAGATCTGCGGCCACCTGCCCGTCCTGCTGCGGACGGCGGCGGAGCGGCTCGCCGCCCGGCCGCGGTGGACGGTGGCCGACCTGGTCAGGTGGTTCGCGGAGCGGGGCTGAGCGCCGGGCCGCCGGCGCGGCCCCGCCGGGGACTACGGCCTGGGGGAGTACAGGTCGGAGGCCAGGACCACGGCCTGGGGGTCGTTGCCGTGGGGGACTCGGTCGCCGCCCCAGTAGACGGAGACGTTGCCGTTGTCGTTGACCGTCAGCTTGGCGTGCGGGTGGCCGATGGTGCCGAGAGCCCAGCAGATGCCGCCGTTGGCGGAGTAGACGACGAGGTTGCCGTCGCTCTGCATGACGGCCTTGTATCCGCAGTTGTTCGTGCGGGTGGACCAGACCGCGCCGTTGGGGTGGTAGATGACCAGGTTGCCGTCGGTCTGCATGATCAGCCGGGTGGTGGACGAGTCGACGTGCCAGCCCTGGTAGAGCGGCTCGTCGTCCCAGATGGTGTGGGTGCCCGGGTCGTACGCGGCCTGTGCGCTGCCAGCCCCCAGCATCGTCCCGGTCAGTGCCAGCGCGGCGGTCGCCGCTACGACGGCCGTGCGTCGGAGTGCGTTGATTGCCTTCATGTCCCCGTGTACCTCGTGGTTCTCTCGTGCGTTCGCGCCCGGGAGGTCCTCGGGGCGCCGTGTGAGGACGATCGTGGGGGAGGGCGGTAGACAAACGATGAACGCCCGCGTTGATCGGCGTCCGGGGGCAGGCCAGGCCGGCGGCTGGGCCGGCCGGTCCTACGGCGGCCCAGGGGCATTTGGCTTGGGCCCGGAGTAGGAGTACTGTCTCCTAGTCGCCTGACAGGGAGCACCGGACACGCAGCTGCGCGGACGGTCCCGGGGTGGCCAATCCTCTGAAACACCACTTCCCGGTTCGGGCCGGGTCGCTTCGCGTATCTGCGTCGCGGCCTGGTGCGTATTCGGCGTGCGCGTTTTATCGGGTTGCGGTCGGATTCGCTTTTCGGAGCGGAGATCGGCTAGAGTTTGAAACGTCGGACGGGGCGTCAAACCCCGGAAGACGCCGGCGAGTTGGATGAGCGAAGCCCCGGAAACGGAGCGGAAAACATCTGATAAGCTGGAAACACGAAAGAACGAAGCCCGGAGGGCCCGCTGGAAGGCGGTCCGAAGGAAGCGTCCGTTCCTTGAGAACTCAACAGCGTGCCAAAAGTCAACGCCAGATATGTTGACATCCCCGGCCTCAGGTTTCCTGGGGTTGGAGATTCCTTTTGAAATAACACTAGCGAGGACGCAGTGCGCGGGGCCGCCTTATTCCGGTGGTTGCCGTGCCGCTCAACGCGGGTGTCGACCCGATTACGGGTAAACATTCACGGAGAGTTTGATCCTGGCTCAGGACGAACGCTGGCGGCGTGCTTAACACATGCAAGTCGAACGGTGAAGCCCTTCGGGGTGGA
>NZ_JBHVFE010000402.1:0-8394 GCF_042801945.1 Kitasatospora sp. NPDC057542 | reverse complement strand
GGCCACGTCAGCGGCAACCTGCACAGGTCCCGCCGCTACCACCGCGGCCTCCAGTGCGTCTTCTACACCTCCGCGCTGATCAGCATCCGCAGCTGCGAGGCGTCCCGCCGCTTCTATGAGCGCAAGCGTGCCGAGGGCAAACGCCGCACCCGGGCCGTCCTCGCGCTGGCCCGCCGACGAGTGAACGTCCTGTTGGCCCTGATCCGTGACGGGAAGTGCTACGCGCACGCACTCCCCGTCACATCAGCCGCTTGACAACATCATTAGGAGGTGACCGGCCCCTGGTACGACGAGCCCCCATTCTGAGGGGGCTGGCTGGCCCGCCGGGCCTTCCGAGCGGGCCGACCAGGTGCTGCTCCGCGCAGGTGTCGAGCATGCCGGCGAGGCCTCGTGCCGCAAGTGCCGGGCCCGGCCGTTCTGCATCAGCCGCAGGTACTCCGACGGCTGCATGCGCTCGCGCCGGCCGCGCAGCGTCTCGGTGCGCCGTCGCGCGTGCTCGTGGGTGAGGATCCGGGACAGCTGTTCGCCCGCTCCTTCACCGGCTGGGACCTCCTCGCCCCCGGCATCGTCTCCACCCCCGGCCGGCGCCCCGAATCGGACACCCCGCAGGCCGGCGACACCGACGCGGCCTGTCTGGCTGCCGTCGCCGTCTGCCAGTGACCACCCCTCAGCAGCGGTCTGGCAGGCCGCCGCCCCCGATGGGAAAGTCCGACGGCACGATCCGCACCGGGCCCGCGGCCGGCTGACGGGCCGTTGATCGGGTGTCTACCGCCTTCGATGACACTGCTCCCTCCGTAGTTCTCCCGATGGAGGGATGGCATGAACACCGCGCGCGCACAGCGCCCAAGGCCCGCACCGATCGCGGCGAGACTCCTCCCGGCGCTGCTGGTCCTCACACTGGTCGCCGAACTGCTGGCCGTCCTGGCGGCAAAGCCCGCCAAGGCGGCGGTGCGGGAGTTCCGGCCGGCGACATGGAACATGCAGGCCACCGGGAGGCGCTGGAGGGACGTCATACCGCGACTACTGGCGACAGGCGACAACGTGTTGGCCCTTCAGGAGCATCCCGACACGGACCCCGGGGTGGGCAACTGGGACGATCCCAACCAGCGCCCGGACGATTTCTCGCTGCTCGGTCATGACTTCCTGCAGCCGGGAACGGAGACCCGCCCCGGTACCCGGTGGGATCCCGATGCCGTCGAGGGCCAGACCCTCAGCCGGTTCCGCTGGGCCATCCCCGACCGCGCGAACCCTCGCACCTACTACGTTGCCCAGATCAACAACGACATGCAGAACCGCGCTCTGGCTTTCGTCACCGAGGAGGAGCCCGAGGCCTACCTCCTCCTGCACCCGCAGGGGAGTGAGCGCCCCGTCCTGGGAGTCCGGTTCCGCGACACCTGGTTCTTCAACGTCCACGCGAACAACGAGCAGGGCGGTCGCAACGACACCGGTCGGATCCTCCAGGAGGTGGCCACGGCGCCGGCCGTGCAGGGCCGGAGCTGGGCGGTGATGGGGGATTTCAACACCCCGCCCGAGACCACCATGCGCCAGGCCCGGCAGGAGATGGGTGGCGCGGCGGGTGACCTGCACCTGGTCCGCACGAACGAGGCCACCCAGGTGCAGGGCCGCGAACTCGACTACATGGTCACCAACGACGAGGCCATGGTTCTGGCCGTCCGGCAGGAGGTCACCGGCTGGATGACCGACGGCACCAGGCGGGACCACGACGCGGTGTTCTTCGCTCCCATGGCCGCGGAGGGCCGGCGCGCTCCGATCCACTCGCTCCAGCACCGGGGCGACAGGCGGCTCGTCGTGCCCGTGTACGAGAACCAGACGTACTCGCGGTTCCGGGAGAATCCCGACAACGAGATGACCATGTCGGGGATGTTCGTGGAGCTCTCGCCGTTCCGCGAGTCGGACGGCCTGCTGTACACGGGGCTGATGGACCTCCACTCGAAACTGTGCCTGTCCGCGACGATCCCGGACGAGACCGGGCCCTCGGACCGTCCGGAACTCGTGCAGACGCGCTGCGCGCAGGGCAAGCCGCCGAAGGAACAGCTCTGGCGGTTCGACGCCAACGGGACCCCGTGGAACGCCACGGACCGCGCCGTGTTCACCGATCACAACAATCCCATCCTCCACCTGGGACCGGAGGGCACCGAGCCGCCCTCCGACCAGTGGCGGCACTGCGCGTGGCAGCTCTACTCCCGCGCGCCGGAGGTGGTGGTGTTCGACGAGGTGTCCTGCAACGTGGACGGCCCGAGCCAGCCGACGCTGATAGCGCTGGAGTCGTCGTCCGGCATCGACGCCGCAGTCTCCCTGGACAGCCGCGACTTCGGCCTGGCGAGCGTGGAACTGCAGAAGGGCAACCTCACCACGACGATGACCTTCGGCCCGGGCCGGCATCAGGAGGCCGAAGCCGGGGCCACGTCGATCGCCTCGGGCCAGATCCCCGGCGGGACTTCCGACGCCTTGACGACGCTGCCCAGCAGCGGGGGGACGGTCCTGGGTTTCACGCTCCCGTCGAGCTCCACCGCACTGCCGAGCTACTGGCGCTTCAAGCCCGTGGACGGCCTGCGCAAGGTGGAGCGGGTGGTGCAGCCACAGCCGGTCGAGGACGCGTTCCTCCCCTTGGCCGGGCCGCAGTTCGCGGCGTTCCGCTCCAAGGTCGACGCGGTGCTTCCGGTCCCGGGCACCCGCGACGAGATGTACATGTTCAGCGGGGACAGCTACCTGCGCATGAAGGTCGCCATCGACGGGACGAAGGACCAGGTCGTCAACGGACCTAAGCCCATCCGCGACAACTTCGGCGAACTCGCCCGGAAGGCACCCTCGTTCACCGAGAACATCGACGCCGCGTTCAGCCTCCCGCGCGATCCGGGCACGGCCTACCTGTTCAAGGGCAACGAGTACGTGAAGCTCGCCCTGGACCCGGGTGGCACCCACGACCGCGTCCTCGAAGGACCGGAGCGGATCTGCGCCGGCTGGCAGGGGTTGTGCGGGACGGTCTTCGACGGTGAGGTGCCGACCAGCACCGCCGCCGCCGAGTTCTCCATCCTGGCCTCCGACGGCGGGAACGCCCCCGCAGCCGCGGACGCCGGCTCGCCCGTCGACACCGCGCCGGACGACCGCGGCACCAAGCCCGCGTCCAGCGGGGACTGCCGCCCGGACGGCCTCACCCCGGTGGACGGCACCAGCCCGCGCTACTGCGACGTCTACGACGGATCGGGCCGGGAATGGGTCGGCCAGGGCCGCAGCCGCCGGACGGTCGGCTACTTCACCGGCTGGCGCACCGGGGCCGACGGCTCCGCGCCCTACCTGGTGAACAACATCCCCTGGTCCAAGGTCAGTCACGTCAACTACGCGTTCGCGCACGTCGAGAACGACCGGATCTCCGTCGGCGACACCGCCGACCCGAGGAACCCCGCCACCGGGATGACCTGGCCCGGCGTGGACGGGGCCGAGATGGACCCCGCCCTGCCCTACCAGGGCCACTTCAACCTCCTCACCCGCTACAAGCGGGAGCACCCGGCGGTCAAGACCCTGATCTCGGTCGGCGGCTGGGCCGAGTCGTCCGGCTTCTACACCCTGACGACCCGCGCCGACGGCTCGGTGAACCAGCCGGCCATCGACACCTTCGCCGCCTCCGTGGCGGATTTCCTCGACCAGTACGGCTTCGACGGCGCGGACATCGACTACGAGTACCCCACCGCGCTCCCGCAGGCCGGCAACCCCCAGGACTGGCCGGTCGCCGACGCCCGCCGCAAGGGGCTCGGCGCCGGCTACGAGGCGCTGATGAAGACCCTGCGCGGCGCCCTCGACCGGGCCGGCGCCGCCAAGGGCCGCTACTACCTGCTCACCTCCGCGGTGTCCGGCTCCGGCTACCTCGTCCGCGGCCAGGAGGCCCAGGCCGCGCTGAAGTACCAGGACTTCGTCAACGTCATGACCTACGACCTGCACGGATCCTGGAACGACTTCGTCGGCCCGCAAGCCCCCCTCTACGACGACGGCAAGGACGCCGAACTCGCGGCCGCCGGCATCTACGACGACCAGAACCCCGACACCAAGGACTTCCAGAAGCACGGCTACTTCAACACCGACTGGGCCTACCACTACTACCGCGGCGCGTTGCCGCCGTCCCGGATCAACCTCGGCATCCCCTACTACACCCGCGGCTGGCGGGGCGTCACCGGCGGCACCGACGGCCTCTGGGGCAGTTCCACGATGGTCGACCAGCAGGCCTGCCCGCCGGGAACCGGCGGCAAGGGCAACGGCCGCAGCGCCCCCTGCGGCGACGGCGCCATCGGCATCGACAACCTCTGGCACGACACCGAGAACGGCCGCGAGGTCCCGGCCGGCTCCAATCCGCTCTGGCACGCGAAGAACCTCCAGGACGGCCGCACCCCCGGCTACCTCGCCGCCCACGGACTCGACACCGGCCAGGAAGCCGTCCAACTTCGCGGCAGCTACCAGGAGAAGTACAGCGACGCCCTGCAGGCCTCCTGGCTGTGGAACCCCGACAAGAAGGTCTTCCTCTCCACCGAGGACGACCGCTCCATCCGGGCCAAGGCCGCGTACATCGGCGACCAGGGCATCGGCGGCGCCATGATCTGGGAACTCGCCGGCGACTACACCAAACGCCCCTCCGGCGAGTGGGGCATGGGCTACGACCTCACCACCGTCCTGGACACCGCGCTGCGCCAGGCCGGCCCGGCCAAGGCCGAACGGGCGGACGCCGCGCTGCCACAGCAGGTCGTCGACGTGAGCGCCGAACTCGTCGACTACCCCACCGACGTCAAGGACATGTGGCCGGTCCAGCCGAAGCTGCGGATCACCAACAACACCGCCGCCACGCTGCCCACAGGCACCCGGATCTCCTTCGACATCCCCACCTCGACGACCCCGGTGCTCAAGGACGAGGCGTGGAAGGAGCTGACGGACGCCGTCCAGCCCGGACGCACCGGCCCCAACGTCGGCGGCCTGAAAGCCGACTTCCACCGGGTCACCCTCACCCTCGGCACCTGCGAGGAGCTCCCGCCGGGCAAGGCCCGCGACATCGGCATCAAGTACTACCTGCCGATCACCGGACCGGCCAACTTCACCATCAGGCTCAACGGGACGGAGTACGGCCTGACCCAGGACCACCGCCGCGGCACCACCACCGTCGCGGCCCCGCAGGGTGACGGCGCCCGCTGCCAGGCCGACGCCTGGGACGCCGGACGCACCTACAATCCGGCGTGGGCGCCGTTCACCCTGTGGCAGACCGGGGACAAGTACAAGATCGAGGACGTCAACAGCGGCAACCTCCTCGACCACCCCGGCGGCTGGAATACCGCCCACCTGGTCGAGAAGCAGGACGGCAACGCCAATCAGCTGTGGACCGTCGCGGCGGAGTGGCCGGACTTCCCGGGCTGGTACCGGATCAAGAGCACCACGGGCGGCCACGAGCAGTGCCTCGGTGCCGGCGGTCCGCAGGCGTCCCTGACCGTGACCGACTGCGACATGTCCCCGGGCCAGTGGTGGCACCTGTACGACGACAAGGGCAACGCCGTCACCTCGATCAGCCACGGAACGTCGTACGGACTCGGGACCTTCGCCCCCGCCAGCGACTACAGCAAGCCGGACTTCGTCGCCGAGCCGCGTAACAGCGGCACCACGCCCGGCACCCCGGTCGTCGCGGGTGATCCGAGCGGCAGCACACGCACGGTCGTGTCGTACGGCGGCTACTACTGGAAGGCCAAGTACTGGACCAAGGGCGACATGCCGAACGCGACCGACCCGAAGAGCCCATGGACCCGCCTGGGGCCCACGGCCTGAGGCTCCACGGACCGAGCCCCACGGCTTGAGCCCATGGAAACCGTCCGCGGGGGCGTGACGCACCGCTGAGGCCAGGACAGTCCGTAACGGAGGGCCACCGGGACCGTGTCCCGATGGCCCTCCCTGCTGTCAGCGACAAGGCACCATCACCGCAACCGCCCTCGCCACAGCCGGCCCCGTTCACACACCGGCGCTGGGGCCGGCGACGTCGAGCGACTTCCAGCCAGCGGCCGGGGAAGGGGCGCCGGCCCCGCTCGGGTGCCGGGTGGTTTGTGGGGGCGGCTCGGGGTCATAAGAGGACCAGCGGGCGAGAGCCCGGACGGTGGACATCCCCCCTCACTGTCCGGGCCCGCGCCGCCAGCGGGCCGTCCGTCGCGTACCGCGGCCTCGCCTCCCCCGGCCTTCTGCTCGCGGGCCGATCCGCTCTCCGTACCACTGCTGCTCCGTCCTACTTGCCCGCTGCCTCCCGGCCTGCGCGTCTCCCGCCGCCCCTCCCGTCGGCTGTCGTGCACCCGACCCGGTTCCCGACGCCGGCCCCCGCCCTGTGGCCGCTCGCCCACCGCTCACCGCCTGCTGCGCCCCGTCCGCGGTGGCGCTCGATGAACGCCCGCAGCCGGTGCCGCTCGTCGCCGGTGCCTGCGGTGTGGGCGGCGGGCCCGCCCACCTCGGCGCCGCTGGCGGGCAGCTGCGGGGCGGGGACCAGGTCGAGCGGGCCGCAGGCCTCGCCGCGGGCGCGGGCGCCGGTGACGAAGGCAGCGTGGATCCGCCCGACGTCGAGCAGGTGCCCGCGCCCGTGCCGCACCGCGGGCTTCTGCTCGTCCGGCACGGGGACGCCCGGGCACACAGCCTCCGCGAAGGTGGCGGTGTCGGCGAAGCGAGCTGCCGTGAGGTGCTTTCGCGCGGCCGTCCGGGCAGTGCGCTGTCCGGTCCGATGCTGCTCCCGCTTGGGCGGCCCAGGGTGCCGTCGTCGAACAATCAGCGGCCCGTCGAAGTCGACCGCAGCCAGCGGCCCCAACCACCGGCGCCCCACCCGCTCGCCCAGCCGCCGGCAGAACGCCCCGTCCGCCGGCAGCGCCCGAGGCCGCCCGGCCCCGCTGTCCCGCCAGACCAACTCGGCCATCACCGGATCCAGCAACGCCCGCGCGACCTCCACCACTTCCGGGAACACCGCCGCATCCCGCGCCACCGCCCGCCACCGCCAGAAATCCCCGCTCGCGTCCCCACCCGCCAGGGCGTGCAGCCGCGCGGGCCAGCGCGAGCTCCTTCTCCTGCAACTCGACCCCGGCCGGGGCGGTCCCCTCGGGGGAGCGGATCTCGTCGGGCCACAGCAAGGTGTGGAGTACCAGTGTCCTCGCGTACCCGTAGCACCGCGAGGGTCTCGCGGGTGCGCAGCATGGTGCGTACGACGGCGACCTCGTCGGCGTCGAGCAGCGCTTGGCGCAGCAGGGCGTACGGGCGATGCCGGTTCCTCGCCGGCTCGCGCGGGGTGTTTGCGACATACAAGGCTTCTCATCACCTCGCTACCTCGAAGTGATCGGATCGGGGTATCTACTGTGGTTTGTCATGATTTACCGCCAGATGCCCTGCCGCACTTCTGCGTTGTCGCGTGAGGGTGCGGGGCGCCTTGCTGTGAGGAGAGGTGAACCTGCGGATGAGTGCTCGTACGCGTGGACAGGGCGATCTGCCGTGGTATCGGGTCAGCCGTCAGTGGCCCGTGGCCGTGTTCAACAGGGCCCTGGTCGGTGGGATGACCCCGGTTGGTGCCGTCGGTGCGTCCGACCTGGTTGGCTCGGGTGGACGGCGTGGGGAGCGCGGTGTGGGGGTGGTGTCGGTGGGGGGCGCACTGCTGTCCGGTATGGCGCTGCTGGCGACTGCGGCTCCACCGGTGGCCGCCGCGCCGGTGGAGGCCGTGCCAGTGCGGGCGCAGCGGGCTGATCCGTCGCAGACCTTCACCTTCACCGGCGCTTCGCAGACCTTGACGGTTCCGGCGGCGGCGGTGGTGACGATCACCGCGGACGGCGCGGGGGGCGCCGACAACACCGGCACCCCCTGTTCCGTCACGGGGACCGGTGCGACGGGTGCGCGGGTGGTGACCACCCTGCCGCAGACCACCGCACCGACGACCTTCACCGTCAACGTCGGCGGTACCGGCGGCAAGGGCTGCAACGGCACCGGCACGGCGGGTGCCGGCGGGTTCAACGGCGGCGCCCCGGGCGGGAGTTTTCCGCTCAGCGGCCTCCATTTCGAAGGTCCGGGCGGGGGCGGGGCCTCCAGCGTCAGCACGGGCGGCTCCCTGCTGGTGGTCGCCGGGGGCGGCGGTGCCTCCGGCGGCACCGGAGCGGGCTCCACGGGAGGCAACGGAGACAACGGCGGGACAACGCCGGATGCCAACGGCGGTACCGCGGGAACCGCCACCGGCCCCGGGGCTTCGCCGGGGCAGGGCGGGGGCGGAGGCAGCACCTCCACCAGCACCGGGGGTGCCGGCGGGAGATACGCATGGTCTCGTCCTCGGGGAAGTCGAGCGGGAGGCGTCGGGCGATCTGCTCCGGGCTCCACGCCGTCGCCCAGCGTCGGTCCTGG
>NZ_JBHVFE010000401.1:0-8416 GCF_042801945.1 Kitasatospora sp. NPDC057542 | reverse complement strand
GGCCCCGAGCCGGGGCAGGCCGGGCGCGTCCGCTACGAGCAGGTGTCAAGCATCTCGATCAGGGCGTTCTTCTCGCTCACCGTGGTGCTCAGGCCGTAGACGTACTTGATGTCGGTCCAGGCGGGGGAGTAGGTGCATCAGTACGACCGCAGCGGCGGCCTCCACTGGTCCGGCCCCTTGTCGGCCTTCGCCCGGTTCGATGCGGCGGAGACCGCGACCAGCTGCGAGTGGGTCAGGTCGTTGCTGATGCCCGCGGCATCGCCCAGCTCGGGGAAGCCGGCGCCCGCGCTCCCGGGCCGCCCGGGCTGGATCCGGGATGTCGCCTACCTCGACGACCAGGTGCTGGACCATCTCGCCTCGGCGGCCGCGGCGAACGCCTGGCGGGACGACAACCGCTGCCTGCTGCCCGCGAACACCTACCGGATCGCGGCCCGGGCCATCACGGACCTGTCCGCATCCGTTCCTGAGGACGGCCGCGCCGGCCAGGTGGTGCTGTGCGCGCTGCCCGCCTGGAAGCTGGAAGCCCTCTGGGATGTGCTGCTGGTCCTGCGCCGGACGGCGGCCGGCGACCCGGACACGGACATGGTGCGCGAACTCCTGGAGGACCTGGGCAACAAGCTGTTCACCCCGGCGCGCACGGTGGAGCACTTTACCACGGACCTGGAGAGGGTGGTGGCGGTGCTGATGCTCGACCTGCCGGACGTCAAGGTGGTGGCCACCGCCGTCGTCCTGAACGAACAGCGAGGAGAGACCATTGCCCGGGCGTACCGCCGGATCACCGCCGCGTGGACAGCGGCCGGAGTGCCCACCTGACCCTGCGCCCCATCGCCATGGGGAAGCGGCACGTACCCACCTGCCCGACCCCCGCAGGCCCCTGCCAGCCACCCTCCCCTGACCGTCCTTGACGCTTGTCCTGCCCCGCCCTGGCCTGCTCGGCGCCTCGCCTGGCCAGGCCGCCCCTCGCCGCCATCCCGGCCACAGGCCCGCCCACAGCGCCCCACCGTGCGACCCCGCGCCGCTGCGCCCCGCCCCGGCCTTCTGCCCCGCCCCGGCCGGTCTCGGTGCTGCGCACCGGCCCGCTCAGGTCCATCCGCACGGCGATGCCCTGGCTGCTGCTGTCGGCACGGGTCCGGCGGCCCGTCCTGCCGTCGTCGTCCCGGCCTGCGCCCTCGACGTGCTGCTGCTGCGCCGCGAGGCACCGTCCGCCTGCACCCGAGCGCCAAAGTCCGTCCCCGGGCTCCGGAATGGTGGCCACTGACGTCATGCGGCCGGGCCCGGTCCCTGGATTCCGTGAGTACATTCACGGTGGTGAAGCGGGCGGACGGCGGACCAGGGCCAGTCGGCGCCAGCGTTGGGACTCGGATCAACCGGAGGCTGCGGATGGACATCGAGGACGTTATGGACTACCTGGTGGAGCACAGGGCCCCGAACCTGCCCCCCGGGTATCTCTCCGAGCAGCTTCTGTCGTTGACGTGGATCCTCGCTCCGGAGGCGGGGAGGATCTTCGACATCGGAAAGACGTGGCTCACGTCCGGCGACGAGTTCCGAGTAGCTGTCGCGATGGGGCTGCGCGAGGCGTTCATGGCCGACTCCTGGGCCGAGCTGGTCGAGCTCGGGGAGTCCATGAAGGAAAGGTTTCCTTCACTCTCCACCATGGTCGATGAATGGCTGGAAGCCTCCAAGGCGTCCTACATGTGAGTATGTGGGGTGGTGTCAGCGGGATGGGTGGCAGCGGGCTGGTCGACTCGGCGCGTTTGAGAGCGTGGTGGTGAACCGGGCAGTGTTCGGTGGGGAGCGACGGGGTTGATGCCTCGAATGATTGTTCCTGTCGGCGGGCGCGCATGGGCGAACGGGCCTCTTGGCAGAGATGAGGTTGTCGACCAACTCTCCGCCGCAGGAGGCCCGTTGCTGTCTCAGTTCACCATCCCGGAGGTGTCCGGTGCCACTTCGGTCACCCTGGCGTGTGACTGCTATGTGCACCAGTACGGGGCGATCCCGGCTGGTCGGCGCGGGCCGCGCTATCCGTCGGACATGACGGATGCAGAATGGGTGCAGGTCAGGGCCTCGATGCCGGTGCCGGCGTGGCTGGAGGGCCGGGGTGGACGCCCCGAGGCCCATTGCCACCGGGAGATGTTCGACGCGGTGCGTTACCTCGTCGACAACGGCGTGAAGTGGCGGGCGATGCCCGTCGACCTGCCCGCCGCGCGCAAGGTCTACGATTTCTTCCGCCGCTGGTCACGCCACGGCTACGCGCGTGAGCTCTACCAGCGCCTGCGGCGCCTGGAGCGGGTGCGGCAAGGTCGGGCGGCCGAGCCGAGCGCGGGGGTGATGGACGCGCAGTCGGTGGACGGCTCGGAGACCTGCCCGGCTGCCACGCGCGGGGTGGACGGCAACAAGCGGCGCGACGGACGCAAGCGGCACGTCCTGACTGACACGGGCGGCCTGCTGCTGGAGGTCACCGTCACGCCCGCGAACGTGCACGACTCGGTTGCCGCCCCGCAACTGATCGACGCGTTCATGGCCGAGCCCGGACGCCTGCTGAGACTGGTCCGGGCGGACACCGCCTACCAGGGCCCGGCGCTGGCGGACGCGTTCGCGGCGCACGGGGTCAGGGTCGAGGTGGTCAAGCGCCCGGACGGGACCAGGGGATTCGTGGTGCTCGCGCGCAGGTGGGTTGTCGAGCGCACGCTGGGGTGGCTCTCCCGGGCCCGGCGTCTGAATCGCGACCACGAGCGCCGGCCCGATCACCACGCGCAGATGGTGTGGTGGGCTGCCTTGATCACGCTGACGCGCAAGCCGGCGAAGGAACGTCTGCACTGGCCGGAGTTCCGCCACGAGCGGCTGGACCCGCGGCCGGCCTGAACAGGCCCCGCTCACGCACGAGCCAGCCGCGCGCCTCCAGCGCATAAGCGCGGTGGCGCACCTTCTCCACCTCGTTCAACCGCGCCGCGTCCCGCCCCAGCGCCCGGGTCAGCTCCTGCACCGTGACCGGACCCGGCCCGGCCAGCACCGTCTCGAAGACCTGCCGGTACGCCCCGCACAACGCATCAGCCCCCAGGCCCGGCTGCCAGACCGGCGGCCGGGCATCGTAACCCTCCCGCAGCACCGGGCCCGCCGGCGCCGGCCCGGTCTCCTCCACCGCAGCCCGCCCGGTCGACGCCCTGTCATCCCCCTCGGGCAGCACCGTCCCCTCGGCGAACATGCGCGCGACCTCCTCGCGGGCGATCCGCGCGTGCTCCAGCCGCTGCCGGGCCGCCTCGGCCTGAACCTCGGCCTCCCGCAGCATCTCCAGCCAGGACTCCAGATCCTCCCGGGCCCGCGCCTCCCGGACCTCCAGCAACGCGATCACCGACGGCATCCTGCACCTCCACGACCAGGCCAACTCCCCGCTGGCTGCCCGCAGCCGGCCACCCCGACACCACAGCCACCCAAAACGCTGCTGGCCATCGAGCTACAGACCGGTTCACCACCACGCTCTCAGCCAAGGCTGGGAGGATGATCCCATGAGCTTCGACCTGACAGTTCTTGCGATGGGCACTTCGGCTGATGCCGCGGCAGCGCGTGCGATGTTCGAGAAGTGCAACTCCCTGCATCATGACGAGGGAGAACTGGATGAACGGGTAGTCGGGTTCTATGAGCGGCTGCGCTTGCAGTTCCCCGACTACCCGCCCTATTCGGCGGACTCGCCCTGGATGTCGACGCCGTTGGCAGTCGGCATCGACCACGTGATCATGAACCTGAGTTTCTCCTCCAAGAGCGACGCCGCGATCAAGGCGATCGAGGAGCTTGCCGGGGAGTACCGATTGGTCCTATGGGATCCGCAGTCCCAGGACGCCTACCTGCCGAGCGTCTGAGCCTCTGAGTGGCACCATCACCGGCTAACTTCCATTCTCGGAAGGCTTCTTGGGACGCTTGTTCGGCCGGTAGCTGGGTCCGTTGATGATGACCTGGTGGCTGGTGTTGATCAGCCGGTCCAGGAGCGATTCGGCGACGACGGGGTTGGGCAAGAGCGGATACCCGTCGCCGGGGCCCGGTTGCTGGTGATGATCAAGGACCGGCCTTGCCGCTCGCTGACCAGCTCGTAGAGGTCGTCGGCCTGGGCGGCGGTGAGCTGGCGCATCGCGAAGTCGTCGAGGATGAGGACGTCGGGGCGGACCGGGTGGCAGGCGATGCTGGCGGACGCGGCCGGGCTGCTGAGGGTCATACGCGCGATCGCGGCTGGCACTGCGCCGTTTGCGAGCAGGCCCGCTGACTGACGGACGGCCGGGGCGAGCCGCGACGGCTTCCGGGACGGGCACGGCATTGCGGCTGCGCAAATTCGGTGGTGGCAGGCTTCTTATGTTGGCCATCCTGGGCACGTGGCTGACCGTGCGAACTTTGTCGTTGTCCGCGAGAGCGGTGATTACGAGCTGTATCTCTCCCGGTTCGGTGCGGTGGGGATCGACCTCGACCTGCTGGCCGGGCCGAGGGAAGCGCTCTCGATGGTCCAGCGGCTGAGTGCGGATGACTGGTGGCTGGACGATGTGCTCTGCCAGGGGGCGGCGCTGATCGACCTCGGTCGTAGGGTGCTGCTGATGTTCGCGTGGGAGGGGCCGAGTGCCGTGATGCGTCACAGGGCTGCGGCCCTGGAGCTGTTGCGAGAGGCCTGGGCGGGTTGGCATGTGCGGTGGGCGTACGACGGTCCCGCGGAGTTGCGGACTTACCTGGGGCTGGATCCTGAGCTCGTTCGCGACCGTGACCGTGATGTTCTCGTTGGAGAGTTGCTGGAACCGGATGCGGAGGACTTGGCGGACCCCGAGCCAATGGTCGTGGTGGTGACGGTTGGGTCGGACCGCTGCTATGTGGTGGCGAACGTGTCCGACCATCCGATCCGGGAGGGGACTTCACTTCTCGACCGGCTGATGGGCGGTCCGGAGCAGGGGGTGTGTCGTATGCCGGCTGAAGCCGGGGTCCATGTCGATCCGGTTCGGCGCAGGGTGGGCTGGTGGGTGCTCGGGGCGTCAGCCGAGGCATACGAGATGCCGCAGCGATGGCCAGGCTGGACGGTGGAGTTCTGGCAGGACCGTTGGGAGGAGCACGTCCGACTGTCCAGCGGCCAGTTCCAGCCGCCGCTGGTCGATCGCGAACGCGCGGTGGCCGAGGTCCGGGCGGCGGTCGCAGATCGATGGGAGACCCGGACGCGTCCGTAGGTGGGCTGTGTCGACCCGTAAGGGCCTCCCGGTACGTGGTCGAGATCGTGTGTCAGCGGTCATCGGTGGGGTTCTTGGGTCGCTTGTTGGGCCGCTAGCTGGGTCCGTTGATGATGACCTGGTGGCTGGTGTTGATCAGCTGGTCCAGGAGCGACTCGGCGACGCGATCGTCCGGCTGAGCGTTCCCGAGGCCACAGCCGATTCCCTGCGCTGGTGCCTGGACAGCGGCACCCCGATGCTTGCCGACGGTGCCCTGCGCGCCGTCGCCATGCAGCGCCTCTGCCTGGACACGGCCACGATCGACCACGTCCTCGACTTCCTTGAGCCCCTGGACCCTTACGACGGTCTCCGGTTCTGGGCCGCGGCTGCCGCAGCGGGTTGGCCGGGTCCCCAGGTCACGAGGTTTCTCCACGCATGCGCAGCCGGTCCCCGGTCCGATGTGGCCAGTGCAGCCGACTCATCCCTGCAAGGCAAGTACCAGACCTACATGCCCTTGTAGCAACCCGGCCGGTCAACGTTCGAGGGCACGCAGGTGCTGCGCCGGTGGCTGTTCGCGGTCGTGGCCGGCCTCGTGGTGCCCGGAGCCATGATGGGGAGGCGGTCAGCGGCCGGCCAGGTGGCGGGAGGCGAGGTGGACCTCGTCGAGTTGGGCAGTGGTCAGGCGGCGGGCTTCCCAGATGACGGCGGCCACGTCGGCTGCCCGTGGGTGGAGCGGCGGCAGGTCGCCCGGCAGGCGGATGCCGCCAAGCACCGCCAGATCACGGGCGGGAATGCCGAGCACCCCCGCGAAGCCAGCGACCAGTTCGGGGGTCACACCGACTGTGCCGCGGCCGATCCCGCCGATGGTGGATGCCGCCAGGTAGATACCCCCGTCACTCACCGCGTACAGGGCCTTCGCCGTGCACGCCCACGCCAGGTTCCGACTGTGCGCGAGCTCCAGGAGCACCGCACCGAAACCCGGACCATACCGGTGGCACGGTCGGCCGATCCCACCCCGCCCCTCCCGCCGCACCAGAGGCTGCGCCCGGATCGCGCCCAGTAGCAGGGGTCGGTTCCCGGCGGGCATGACCATCGCGTTGTAGACGACGCGGCTGACCGACCAGTGCGGATTGCGGGTGACCGGTGTCAGGTCGTCAGGCACCGGCTGCCCGGCCAGGACGAACAAGTCGGCGGTATGCAGCCCGAGCACCGGCGCGAGTTCCCGGAGCAGCCGTTCGGCCGGCGGCCGCCCGCCGAGTACGGCCCGCAGCTCCTCCAGGTCGGTGCCGGCCGCCGTCGAGAGCACCGAGGCGTCGATCGTTCGATGCCCCATCAGGCGCGCCAGCAGCGCACCGAACTCCAGTACTCCAGTCATTCCGTCAGCGTATCCACCCGTGCGGGGGTCGTCCGGCTTACGCGGCTCCTGGCCCGGCACGGCCGGGGCGGCGGGGCGATTGACGTGAGGCGCGTCCAGGCCGACGCCCGCAGTGGTGACGACTGGATCCTCCATGCCCTGTCCCGGCCACGGCGGAGGGGCAGTCGCTGTCTCGCGTCAGTTCCCGGATCATGTGCTTGAGCAACGGCAGCGCGGCCGTGAGTCGCTTGTGGTAGCCGGGCCGTTGGGGCAGGTAGGGGAACATGTCCAGCAGGTGCTTGCGGGCGAAGCGCAGCCAGCGTGCCTTGGAGCGGTAGTCCACCCAGCGCCTGGGCCACCGCCGGACAGAGGAGTTCGGAGTCGCTGAGCAATGGCGGTCTGCCGAGCCATCGCGTTCCTCCGATCTCGTCGTCGATTTTCACATAGAGTGCCGTCGCGAGGGTGTTCAGGTCGGTCGTCACAAACTGATCTTGGACGCCCTCTGCCCGTTCCGGAGGTAAACCGCAGATTCATGAGTCGTTGCGCTCGGCGGGACTGCCCAGCCATTGCAGAATCGAGGTCGGCACCCAAGGTGGAGGCCGTAGTGAAGTGCCCTGACATGTCGCGCGGTGCGCGTTTGACCGGCCATAGCGCCGTCTCCACATCCCTGGCCTTGTGCAGCGACCGTGCTCTGCGCGAGCTCGTGGACACGGCGGTGCCGATCGGATTCGGCATCGGCGGGAAGTCGGCCCTGCTGGAGTTCGCCGGAACCCCGGTCTTCGTGAAGCGGGTACCCCTCACCGACCTGGAGAGGGAACCTGCGCATGTCCGGTCCACGGCGAATCTGTTCGATGTGCCCGTCTTCTGCCAGTACGGCGTCGGCACCATCGGAGGGCCGGGCTTCGGGGCCTGGAGAGAGCTCGCCGTGCACACCATGACGACGAACTGGGTACTCGCGGCGGAACACGAGGGCTTCCCCCTGATGTACCACTGGAGGGTGCTGCCGGACTCGACGCCCCTGCCCGAAGAACTGGCCGACATCGAACGGGCCGTGGCCTACTGGGGCGGCGGATCGCAGGTGCGCCGCCGGATCCAGGCCCTCCAGCAGTCCTCGGCGAGCGTCGCGCTGTTCCTGGAATACATCCCGCACAACCTGCACCAGTGGCTGGGCGCCCAGGTCGAAGCGGGAGACCAAACCGCCAACCGAGCCTGCTCCATGGTGGAGAGGGAACTGGCAGCCGGCACCGCGTTCATGAACAGCCGCGGGCTCCTTCACTTCGACGCGCACTTCGAGAACATCCTGACCGACGGCCGGCGCCTCTACTTCGCGGACTACGGCCTCGCCATGTCCTCCGGGTTCGAGCTGTCGCAGGACGAGGCCGACTTCTTCGACCGGCACCAGACCTACGACCGCTGTTACACCGCCACATACCTGGTGAACTGGCTGGTCACCGCTCTGTACGGATACCAGAGGGAGGACCGGGAGGGCCGATACGCGCTGGTGCGCGCCTACGCCGAGGGCAAGCGCCCCACGGGAATCCCAGAGGAGGCCGCGGCAATCCTCGCCCGGCACGCCCCCATCGCCGCAGTGATGTCCGACTTCAACCGCAAGTTCCAGCGCCAGAGCAGGCAAACCCCCTACCCGCTGGAGGAGATCCGCCGGCTCGGCGGGATACACAGCTCCTCCACTTGCTGACGGACGCCTGGAGGCCGGCACTCGACATGGATCAGTCACCCTACGTCGGCCTCCAGCAACCACAGGGCGCGACGCGGGCCCGACCACGCGCGCATTCGACATCAGAGGACGTTAAGTCCCCTTTCTCTCGGTTCGTGATCGCTCGTTCGTGTGAACGTCGGCCGTACTGGCGTGCCAGTCGGGGCCCGGGTGATGTTC
>NZ_JBHVFE010000400.1:0-8420 GCF_042801945.1 Kitasatospora sp. NPDC057542 | reverse complement strand
CCGTGGATCTCAGGAATCCACGGCGGCCCCGGAGTCGTGAGCCGGAGGTCGGCGTGTCAGCGCACGTCGCCCATGAGGGCCTGGACCCGCTTGCGGTACGTGTAGACGGCGATCCCCGCGAGGACCGCGAGCGAGGCCTGCATCGCGATGATCCCGGTGCCGTCGAGGTTGATGCCGGCCAGCGAGAGCAGGCTCGTGGTGCAGTCGCCGGCGGTGACGGCGAGGAACCAGACGCCCATCATCTGGGAGGCGTACTTCTGCGGCGCCATCTTCGTGGTGACCGAGAGGCCGACCGGGGAGAGGCACAGCTCGCCGATGGTCTGGATCAGGTAGATCGAGACGAGCCACAGCGGGGAGACCGTGGTGCCGTTGTCCGTCATGGTCATCGGGATGATGAAGATGAAGAACGAGGCGCCGATCAGGAGCAGGCCCATCGAGAACTTCACGATGGTGTTCGGCTCCTTGTCGCGGCGGGACAGCCACAGCCACAGCCAGGCGAAGACCGGCGCGAGCGCCATCACGAACAGCGGGTTCAGCGACTGGTACCAGGTGGCCGAGAAGCCGAAGCCGAACAGGGTGTCCGCGGTCTTCTTGTCCGCGAACAGCGAGAGGGTCGACCCGCCCTGGTCGTAGATCATCCAGAAGATGGCGGCCGCGGCGAAGAACCAGATGTAGGCGGACATCTTGGACTGCTCGCCGGCGTTCAGGCTCTTGTCGCGCTTGATCCGGACCAGCACGGTGATCGGGATGAGCAGACCGGCCAGGGTCAGCGGGACCAGGGCCCAGTTCAGCGTGTAGACGCCCAGCCCCACGATGGCGGCGTAGAAGGCGGCGACGGCGAGGACCGTCACGCCGGCCTTCACCAGCAGGCTCTTGCGCTCCGCGGGCAGGAGCGGGTTGGGGACCTTGCTGCTCTTGGGGTTCAGGTGGCGGCTGCCCAGCAGGAACTGCACCAGACCGACGGCCATGCCGACCGCGGCCAGCCCGAAGCCCAGGTGCCAGCTGTACTCCTTGCCGACCGTCCCGATGATGAACGGGGCGACGAAGGCACCGAGGTTGATGCTCATGTAGAAGACCGTGAAGCCACCGTCGCGGCGCGGGTCCTCGGGGCCGTTGTAGAGCTGGCCGACCATCGTGGAGATGTTGGCCTTCAGCAGCCCGGAGCCGAGCGCGACCAGGAGCAGGCCGACGAAGAACGCCGCCTGGCCCGGGACGGCCAGCGCGATGTGGCCGAACATGATCACGAACCCGGCGATGGCGACCGTCTTGCGGGCACCCCAGACCCGGTCGCCGAACCAACCGCCGGGGTAGGCCATGAGGTAGACCATCGAGACGTAGACGGAGTAGATCGCCGTCGCCGTCGTCGCCGTCATGGCGAGGCCGCCGCCCTGGCTGCCGGTGGCGGCGTCGGCGCCGCCGGAGACCAGGTAGTAGATGAGCAGGGCGCGCATGCCGTAGTAGGAGAAGCGCTCCCACATCTCGGTCATGAACAGGGTGGCGAGACCTCGGGGGTGACCGAGGAAGGTCTTGCCGCTGGGAGAGGCCGACGTGACGTCGGCGTCCAGGGTCTTAGACGCCATGAGTAGTGGTTCCTTGCCTGACAGCGTCCGCCCAGGGGGATGGCGGCGGACGTGGACGAAACCACTCTACGTGGCGACATTTGGCTTTATCAGATGACAAAAGCCGTGAATCAGGTGTGGGAATGGCAACGTTGGCAACGAATATGCCCGATCTATCGATGGTAGATGGGCGTGTCTCCCTTCGGTTTCAAGATCGAAACGGAGATTCTTCACCGAACGACCGACCCGGCACGGCCCGTTGGGTGCGATGAAGGTCTTGTATAACGATCACGCTCTGTGAACTACCTCACAGGGCGTCCGGGTATACCCCGGCGGACTACCATCACCACATGACCTGTGTGCTGCTTGCCGAGGACGATCCGGCGATCTCCGAACCGCTCGCCCGGGCCCTGCGACGCGAGGGCTATGAGGTGCTCGTCCGCGAGGACGGTCCGACCGCACTGGCCGCCGGCCTCACCGAGGAGGTCGACCTCGTCGTCCTGGACCTCGGCCTGCCCGAGATGGACGGTCTGGAGGTCTGCCGCCGCCTGCGCGCCGACGGCAAGAGCTGCCCCGTCCTGGTGCTCACCGCCCGCGCGGACGAGGTGGACACCGTGGTCGGCCTGGACGCCGGCGCCGACGACTACGTCACCAAGCCCTTCCGCCTGGCCGAACTGCTCGCCCGCGTCCGGGCCCTGCTCCGGCGTGGCAACGTCGACCAGCTCACCACCGGCGCGCACGGCGTGAAGATCGACATCGAGTCCCACCGTGCCTGGCTCGGCGACGAGGAGCTCACCCTCTCCGCCAAGGAGTTCGAGCTGCTGCGGGTCCTGGTCCGGGACGCCGGCCGGGTGGTCACCCGCGAGGAGATCATGCGGCAGGTCTGGGACACCACCTGGTGGACCTCCACCAAGACCCTGGACATGCACATCTCCTGGCTCCGCAAGAAGCTCGGCGACGACGCGGCCAACCCCCGCTACATCGCCACCGTGCGCGGCGTGGGGTTCCGGTTCGAGAAGAACTGACCCCGCAGGAGCCCGTCGGCCCGTAGGAGCTCGTGCGAGCCTGTAGGAGATCAACCCCCGTAAGAGATCGGGGCCGGACGTCGTCCGGTGGAGCGGAACACCTCGGGGAGCGGCAGCGTGAAACGCAGGATGATCAACTCGCTGCTGGGCGTCGTCCTGGTGGTGGTCGCGGTGTTCTGCGTGCCGCTCGCCCTGGTCGAGAAGCGGACCATCGTCAACTCGGCCCAGGACCGGGTGGACGCGGCCGCCGTCCGGGTGCTCGCCCTCGTCGAGAGCCGGCTCGCCGCGGGCGAGCCGGTCACCGGGCGGGCGTTCGAGAGCCAGGTCACCGAGGGCAGCTACGTCGAGGTGCAGGTGCCCGGCCAGCCGGTGGTCTCCGCGGGCGAGCGCCCGGCCGGGAACCACCTGCTGAAGGCCGTCGAGCGGGGCAACAGCGGCGAGACCGTCACGGTCGAGCAGTCCCGCGAGGACGTCGACCACGAGATCGCCAACAACCTGCTGCTGCTCGGCGTGGTCGCCCTGCTCGCCGTCCAGGCCGCGGTGGCGCTCGCCGTCTGGCAGGCCAAGCGGCTCGCCCGGCCGCTCACCGACCTCGCCGAGACCGCCGAGCGGCTCGGCTCCGGCGACCCCCGCCCGCGCGACCGCCGCTACGGGGTGCCCGAGCTCGACCGGGTCGCCGAGGTGCTGGACACCAGTGCCGAGCGGATCGCCCGGATGCTGACCGCCGAGCGCCGGCTCGCCGCCGACGCCTCGCACCAGCTGCGCACCCCGCTCACCGCGCTCTCCATGCGGCTGGAGGAGATCACCGCCCTCGCCGAGGACCCGGAGACGGTCAAGGAGGAGGCGACCATCGCCCTCCAGCAGGTCGAGCGGCTCACCGACGTGGTCCAGCGGCTGCTCACCACCCAGCGCGACCCGCGCAGCCCCACCGCCGTCGCCTTCGACCTGGACGAGGTGATCAAGCAGCAGGTGGAGGAGTGGGGCCCGACGCTGCGGGAGAAGGGCCGGGTGCTCTCCCTGGAGGGACTGCACGGGGTCACCGCGGTCGGCACCCCGGGGACGGTGGCCCAGGTGCTGGCCACCCTGATCGAGAACTCGCTGATGCACGGCGCCGGGACGATCACCCTGCGGGTCCGGCCGTCCGGCACCTCGGTGGTGGTCGAGGTCCAGGACCAGGGCGCCGGCGTGCCGCCGGACCTCGGCAACCGGGTGTTCGAACGCGCGGTCAGCGGGCGCAACTCCACCGGCATCGGGCTGGCCGTCGCCCGCGACCTCGCGGAGGCGGACGGCGGGCGGCTCGAACTGCTCTCGCTGAAGCCGGCGGTGTTCGCGCTCTTCCTCGGGCGCAGCCACCAGGACTGAGCGGGTCCCGATCCGGGCACGAGGGTCCGGACCCACGCCATGGCGAGCCTGCCGGCCCCCTCGGCCGTGATCGTTCGCCGACCGTGCTCGCCCTCGGCCGCCACCGTCCTCCGGCGGCGGACACGGCAAGCCCCGGCGGCCGGGTCGGCCTGCCGGGGCTGCGAGGAGCGAGGAGCGGGGGCTGCGGGGCCTACTCGGCCTTGGCGAAGCGGATCGGCTCGGCGGCCAGCACCAGCTTGGCCTGCGCGGCCGGCTCCGGGCCGCCGGCGGCCGCCGACGACTGCTGGGCGGGCAGTCCGACCGGCTCCGGCACGGCCTTGAACACCCAGGTGCGGTACGAGACGAAGCGGAACACGGTGGCCACGGCGAGGCCGATCACCTTGGCGCCGATCTGCTCGTAGTGCGAGCGCAGGTCGAGCACGTACACCGAGAAGCCGAGCACGCCGGTCTCGATCAGCATGCCGATGCCGCTGTAGACCAGGAAGAGTGTGATCTCCCGCTTGCGGGAGGCGGCGTCGCGGTCCCGGTACAGCCAGTAGCGGTAGCCCAGGTAGTTGGTCGCGATCGCGATCACTGTCGCGACGATGTTCGACCGCACCGAGGCCAGGCCCATGCCGTTGATGCAGACCCAGAAGACGGCGAAGTTGACCACCACGCCGCTCAGGCCGACGATGCCGAACTTCACGACTTCGCCCGTGAGCCCGCGCAGTTTCTGCGCAAGCGGGCGTTTCGAAGCTGCGGTCGTCGCCATACCGGACTGCCTCCATAGGCCTGCGGGTCGAAAGGGCCGGCCACGGCGGTGCGGCTACCCCTTGAGCCCTGCGTGCACGCACATGATCGGACCGCGCAGACCAGGACCCGGCCGACCAGGCTACCCGCTTCCATCGAACGGCTCAGCCCCTTGGGCGGCAGGTTGACATCTACGCGCGTCCGATCCGATGGCCCCGGCGGCGGCTCCACCACCCCCGACCGGCCCGGATATCCTGGGCCGCGTGACTTCCCCGGGCAATATGAATTTTCCAGTGGTGGGCATGATCGGCGGCGGGCAGCTGGCCCGCATGGCACACCAGGCGGGCATCCCGCTCGGGGTCAGGTTCAAACTCCTCGCCGACACGCCCCAGGACTCCGCCGCGCAGGTGGTCTCCGACGTCGTCCTCGGTGACTACCGCGACCTCGACACCCTGCGCGCCTTCGCCGCCGGCTGCGACGTGATCACCTTCGACCACGAGCACGTCCCCACCGAGCACCTGCGGGCCCTGGAGGCCGACGGCATCGCCGTCCGCCCCGGCCCGGACGCGCTGGTCAACGCCCAGGACAAGGGCGTGATGCGGGCCAAGCTGGACTCCATCGGCGTGCCCTGCCCCCGGCACCGGATCGTCGCCGACCCGGCAGACGTCACCGCGTTCGCGAACGAGGGCTCCGGGTACCCCGTCGTGCTGAAGACCGTCCGCGGCGGCTACGACGGCAAGGGCGTCTGGGTCGTCGACGACGAGGAGCAGGCGCAGGCCCCGTTCCTGGCCGGCGTCGCGGTGCTGGCCGAGGAGAAGGTCGACTTCGTCCGCGAGCTGGCCGCCAACGTGGTCCGCTCGCCCAGCGGCCAGGCCGTCGCCTACCCGGTGGTGGAGAGCGTCCAGGAGAACGGCGTCTGCGCCGAGGTCACCGCCCCCGCGCCGGACCTCGACCCGGCCCTGTCCGACGAGGCCCAGCAGCTCGCCCTGCGGATCGCCGGCGAACTCGGCATCGTCGGCCACCTCGCCGTCGAGCTGTTCCAGACCCGGGACGGCCGCGTCCTGGTCAACGAGCTGGCCATGCGTCCGCACAACTCCGGCCACTGGACCCAGGACGGCGCGGTCACCTCGCAGTTCGAGAACCACCTGCGGGCCGTCCTCGACCTCCCGCTCGGCGACCCCCGCCCGCGCGCCAAGTGGACCGTCATGGTCAACGTCCTCGGCGGCGACTACCCGGACATGTACCACCCCTTCCTGCACTGCATGGCCCGCGACCCCGGGCTGCGGATCCACATGTACGGGAAGGACGTGAAGCCCGGCCGCAAGGTCGGCCACGTCAACGTCTTCGGGGACGACCTCGACGACGTCCGCGAGCGCGCCCGCCACGCGGCCGCCTACCTGCGAGGAACGATCACCGAATGAGCCACGCTTCGAACGCACCCCTCGTCGGCATCGTGATGGGATCGGACTCCGACTGGCCGGTCATGGAGGCCGCCGCCCAGGCCCTCGACGAGTTCGAGGTCCCCTACGAGGTGGACGTCGTCTCCGCGCACCGGATGCCCCGCGAGATGGTCGCGTACGGCGAGCAGGCCCACGGGCGCGGCCTGAAGGCGATCATCGCGGGCGCCGGCGGCGCGGCCCACCTGCCGGGCATGCTCGCCTCGGTCACCCCGCTGCCCGTCATCGGCGTGCCGGTGCCGCTGCGCTACCTGGACGGCATGGACAGCCTGCTGTCGATCGTCCAGATGCCGGCCGGCGTGCCGGTGGCGACCGTCTCGGTGGCCGGCGCGCGCAACGCCGGCCTGCTCGCGGTGCGGATGCTCGCCGCCTTCGACCCCGAGCTCACCGAGAAGATGACCGACTTCCAGGCCGAGCTGAACAACCAGGCCACCGAGAAGGGCAAGAAGCTGCGCGCCAAGGTGGCCGGTTCCTCCTCCTTCGGCTTCGGAAAGTAGTTCGCCCACCCGCGGGGGTGGGGTAGAACAGCTCGCATGACCGCTGACCTGGACTCCCTCACCCCGCTGGACCGAGCCCGCGCCCTGCTGCGCACCGCCCCCGTCGTGGACGGCCACAACGACCTCCCCTGGGCGATGCGCGAGCAGGCCGGGTACGACCTCGGCGCGCTCGACCTCGCCGCCGACCAGAGCGACCGCCTGCACACCGACCTGGCCCGCCTCGCGGAGGGCGGGGTCGGCGCGCAGTTCTGGTCCGTCTACGTCCCCTCCTCGCTGGCCGGCGACCACGCGGTGAGCGCCACCCTGGAGCAGATCGACTTCGTCCACGCCCTGGTCGAGCGCTACCCGGACCGGCTGCGCCTGGCCCGTACCGCCGCGGACATCGAGGCCGCCCGCGCCGAGGGCCGGATCGCCTCCCTGATGGGCGCCGAGGGCGGCCACTCCATCGACTGCTCGCTGGCCACCCTGCGCGCCCTGTACGAGCTGGGCGTGCGGTACCTGACGCTCACCCACAACGACAACGTGCCGTGGGCGGACTCCGCGACCGACAAGCCGGTGGCCGGCGGGCTGACCCGGTTCGGCGAGGAGGTCGTCCGGGAGATGAACCGGCTCGGCATGCTGGTCGACCTCTCGCACGTCTCCGCCGACACCATGCGCGACGCCCTGCGGGTGACCGAGGCGCCGGTGGTCTTCTCGCACTCCTCCTCGCGCGCGGTCTGCGACCACCCGCGCAACATCCCGGACGACGTGCTCGCCCAGCTGCCCGCCAACGGCGGCGTGGCGATGGCGACCTTCGTGCCGAAGTTCATCCTGCCCGCCGCCATCGAGTGGACCCGGGCCGCCGACGAGAACATGCGCGCCCACGGCTTCCACCCGCTGGACACCACCCCGCCGGCCATGGAGCGCCAGCGCGCCTTCGAGGCCGCCAACCCGCGCCCGGTCGCCACCCCGGCCACCGTCGCCGACCACCTCGACCACATGCGCGAGGTGGCCGGCATCGACCACATCGGCATCGGCGGCGACTTCGACGGCACCGCCTTCCTGCCGGACGGCCTGGACTCGGTGGCCGGCTACCCCAACCTGGTCGCCGAACTCCTCGGCCGCCACTGGTCGGAGGCCGATCTGGCCAAGCTCACCTGGCACAACGCCGTCCGCGTCCTGCGCGACGCCGAGTCGGTGGCCGCCGGGCTGCGCGCGAGCCGCCGCCCGTCCATCGCCACCATCGCGCAGCTGGACGGCTCGGCCTCCTAGCCGAGCAGCGGGATCCCGGTGGCCGGGCACCTGCGGGAATGGCCGGGGGAGCGGTGGCGCTGGGGTGAGGTGGGTTCTCGGCACTCGGCTGCGAGGAGGCAGGGCATGTACGGCGACCCGGAGACGGTCCGGAAGATCCTTGGCGAGCTGGGCGACACCTGGGCCGTCGTGGGCCTCTCGTCCAACCAGCGGCGGGCGGCCTACGGCGTGGCCGAGGTGCTGCAGCGCTTCGGCAAGCGGATCGTGCCCGTGCACCCGAAGGCCGAGACGGTGCACGGCGAGAAGGGGTACGCGTCCCTCGCGGACATCCCCTTCGAGGTCGACGTCGTGGACGTCTTCGTCCGGCCCGACCTCGCCGGCGAGGTCGCGGACGAGGCGGCCGCCCTCGGCGCCAAGGCCGTCTGGTTCCAGCTCGGCGTGATCGACGAGGCCGCGTACGAGCGGACGTGGGCGGCCGGCCTCGACACGGTGATGGACAAGTGCCCCGCCATCGAGATCCCGCGCCTCGGCCTGGCCGGCCGGTTCAGCTAGATCCCGACG
>NZ_JBHVFE010000399.1:0-8436 GCF_042801945.1 Kitasatospora sp. NPDC057542 | reverse complement strand
GGGCCGGGACGGCTCCTCCGTCGCATGTGGCGGTCGGGTGATAATCGACGGCGTGAGCGAGCAGCCCCCCATCTCCGCCCCCGCCTCCGCTGGCACCCCCGAGCCGGAGCCGATCCGCTTCTTCGGCACCACCTGGCTCAACCGGGACAACGGCTACTGGCTGCGCCGGGTCGGCGTCTCGGTCGGTGCCCTGGCCGCGACCGCCGCCGCCGTGCTGGTGCTGCGCTTCGGCGTCGAGGGCGTCGCGCTCTCCGACAGTGGCGGCTTCGTGAACGGGCTGCTGACCGCCGCCATCGTGGTCTGCTCGATGATGGCCGTGCGGCGCACCTGGAAGGTGCTCACCGAGGGCAAGGACCGGTTGACCGGCTGGATGGCCGAGGACACGTCGCTCGGCGCGGTCTGGCTGATCGGCGGGGCCGGCTCCCTGGCCGCCTACTTCGTCCGCAGCCTGGTCGAGGCCCCCGGCGAGGGCGTCAAGCGGGCCGCCTACCAGCGGGCCGTCGAGCAGCACGGGAAGCGCCGGGCGGGGCGCAGTGGCGGGCCCGGCGCCAAGCGCAAGCGCTGACCGTCAGCTGCGGCCGACGGTGCCGCACCCGGTGTTCACCCCGCTTCGTCCGGACCCGCGCCGCTGCCTGGTCCTCCGGCCGCTCAGTCCTTGCCGCGGGCCTGCTTGACCGACCCGACCACCCCGGCGATCGCCAGCAGCAGGCCGGCCGGCAGCAGCGAGATGAAGAAGGCGTCGAACAGGTCCGCGTCGCCGAGGAACAGCTGGGCCAGCGTGTTCAGCGCCAGCAGGCCGCCGGCCGCCGGGAGCGCCGACTGCCACGGGTGCTCGTTCGCCCAGCGGCGCAGCCGCCGGTCGGCGGTGTCGTGCCGCAGTCGGCCGCCGACGGTGGCGACCAGGAAGAAGAAGAACAGGCCCCAGCCGGCCGGTGAGGCCAGCATGCTCAGCGACCAGTTCCCGGAGATCGCCTCGATCCCCAGGGCCGTCGCCCCCACCACCGCACCGACCCCCGCGGCGGTCCGCCACGGACCCACGGTCGCCGAGGCGACGGCGAGTTGCCGGTTCTCACGTCGGGACATTTCGTCGTGTGCCATGGCTCCACGGTGCGCCCGCCGGAGCCGGGAGGCCATAGGGGAAACCCCCGAGATTTCTCCCTAGGGGCAGGGTCGTTCGGGTCCGTCGCGACCACGGAGCGGACGGTCCCCGCGGGTGCCACCGGGCGGTGCGAGGATGGCCGCAGCACCGAGGCAAGGAGTGGACCATGGGCAGCAGCGCAGCACACGGACAGAAGATCGCCTTCCTGGGCACCGGCAAGATCGGCGAGGCCCTGCTCTCCGGTCTGCTGCGGGCCGGCAAGAACCCGGCCGACGTCCTGGTGACCGCCCGCCGCCCCGAGCGCGCGGTCGAACTCGCGGCCCGCTACGGCGTGGTGGCCGTCTCCAACATCGAGGCCGCCAAGCTCGCCGACACCCTGATCCTCGCGGTCAAGCCGCAGGACATGGGCGCCCTGCTGGAGGAGCTGGCCCCGCACGTCGGTCCGGACCGGCTGGTGATCTCGGCCGCGGCCGGCGTCCCCACCGCCTGGTTCGAGGAGCGGTTGGCGCCGGGCACCCCGGTGGTCCGGGTGATGCCCAACACCCCGGTCCTGGTGGACGAGGGGATGAGCGTCATCTCGGCCGGCTCGCACGCGGGCGAGGAGCACCTGGTGCGCGCCGAGGAGATCTTCAGCTCGGTCGGCAAGGCGCTGCGGCTGCCCGAGTCCCAGCAGGACGCGGCCACCGCGCTGTCGGGCTCCGGTCCGGCCTACTTCTACTTCCTGGTCGAGGCGATGACCGACGCCGGCATCCTGCTCGGGCTGCCCCGGCAGGTGGCGCACGACCTGATCGTGCAGTCCGCGATCGGCGCCTCGGTGATGCTGCGCGACTCCGGCGAGCACCCGGTGAAGCTGCGCGAGGCGGTCACCTCCCCGGCCGGCACCACCATCGCGGCGATCCGCGAGCTGGAGAACCACGGGGTGCGGGCCGCCCTGCTCGGCGCCCTGGAGGCGGCCCGGGACCGCTCCCGGGAGCTGGCCTCGGGCGGGAAGTAGCGGGAGGCAGCGGGAAACGGTCCGCGGAAGCCCGCGGCGGAAGTCCCTGCGCGACCCCTCCCGCAATCGCGGCGCACCCCCTACGCTCTCGCCAACATCGTCCTACCGGTCGGTAGCGAGGTCGCCTGGAGGTCCGCTTGAGTGCCGCACCCCCCACGATCCCGCCCGGCCTGCGCGCCGGGCGGGCCGCGCTCGCCGTCAGCTTCCTGCTCCAGGGCACCGTCTTCGCCCTGCTGGTCACCTGCATCCCGGAGATCCAGCGCCGGTACGGGCTGAGCGACGGGCTGCTGCCGGTCTTCCTGGCCGCGGTGCCGGTCCTGGCCGGGGTCGGTTCGATCCTCTCCGAGCAGTTGGTGAAGCGCACCGGCGCGCGGACCGTCCTGCGGGTGGTCCAGCCCGCCGTCTGCCTCAGCCTGGCGGCCGTCGGGCTGGGCGGCACGCTGTGGCAACTCGCCCTGGCGCTCGGCGCGTTCGGGCTGCTGGTGGGCGCGTTGGACGCCAGTATGAACATGCTCGGGGTGGGGCTCCAGCACCGCTACGGCCGTTCGATCATGATCGGATTCCATGCCGCGTTCAGCCTCGGCGGCATCCTCGGCGCGGCCCTGGCGGGCCTCGGCTCGCACTACGCCCTCGGACTGCCGGTGCTGTTCGGCACGGCCGCCGCGGTGGTCGCCCCCCTCGCGGTGCTGACCGGCATCCGGTTCTCGGGCCCGGCCGAACTCGGCGACGCCGTCCGGGAGGCCGCCGAGGCCGCCGCCCGGTCCGTCCCCTGGCGTCCGCTGCTGCCGCTCTGCCTGGCGATGGCCTTCGCGTACATCGCGGACGCCTCGGTCTCCAACTACAGCGTCAAGTACCTCACCGACGGGCTGGGCAGCCCGGAGGACCTCGCCAAGCTCTCCTACCTGGGCTACATGGTCGCGATGCTGCTCGGCCGCGCCCTGGGCGACCGCGCGGTGCAGCGCTTCGGTGCCGTCCCGGTGGTCCGCGCCGGTGCCGCGCTGGCCGCGCTCGGCTTCGCGGTGGCCGCCCTCGCGCCCGCCGCCTGGGCGGGCATCGCCGGTTTCACCGTGCTGGGCTTCGGCATCTGCGCGATCATCCCGCAGGTGTTCGCGGCCGGCGGCCGGCTCTTCCCGGCCGACTCGGACGCCGCTGTGGCCCGGCTCAACCTCTTCAACTACGTGGGTTTCCTGCTGGGTTCGCCGCTGGTCGGGGCGATCGCGGACGCGAGCTCGTACCGCTGGGCGCTGCTCGCCCCGATGCTGCTGGTGCTCGCCGTCCTGCCGCTGGCCGACCGCTTCGCCCCGGCACCGGCCCTGGCCCCCGCCGTCGGGTGACGGCGGGGGCGGTCGACGGGGCGTGGGGTCAGCTGATCACGGTCTGGAGCTCGGGCAGCCCGAAGGTCCAGCCCTGGTCCTTGGCCGTGGTGGTGCCGCCCACCTGGCCGAACTCGTAGTAGACGTACGGCGCCCAGTTCAGTGTGTACGGTGCGGTGCCCCACGACGGGGTGTCGGTGATCTTGACGGTGAGCGTGACGCTCTTCGTCGCCCCGGGCGCGATCGGCGCGTTGAAGTGGAAGTTGGCGCTGTTCCCGTTGATCGCACAGTCGGAGGTGTCACCGGTGCAGCTGACGACGGTGAACGCTCCGGCCTGCGTGTTGGCCGGCCAGGTCGGCTGGACGGACTCGTAGGCGAAGTAGATGGCGCTGTTCTCGGTGTTGGTGAGGGACAGCGTCAGGGTCAGCTGGTCTCCCGCCTTCGCCGTCGACTTGTCGACCGCGAAGGTGGTGCCGCTGACCGCGGCGGAGGCCGGCTGGGCGGCGAAGAACACGCCAAATCCCAGTATTGCAGCGAGAATTACCCCAAGGCGTTGCACGCTGAATGGCTTCATGGCGGAGAGGATATGGAGTCGCAAAGCTTTTGTCTGCACCGCCTCGACACGTGCCTCCACAGCTGCCCCACAACTTCCGTGGTTTCATCGCGCACCTGCCGTCCGGCCACCCCCACGAGCACTGCCCCGGCGCGCCCTGGCGGCCGCCCGGCCACCGCCACCCGCTACGGTGGAGGCCATGCCCGAAGCCGAGCGTGACACCCCCTGCGGCCTGCACCTCTTCTGGGACGAGGCCGTCACCGCCTACGACTTCGGCCCCGGCCACCCGATGGACCCGACCCGGCTGGCCCTCACCATGCGCCTGGTCGAGGCACTCGGACTGAGCACCGGGCCCGGGGTGACCGTCCGTTCCGCGCCGCCCGCCGGAGAGTCCACCCTCCGGCTGGTGCACACCCGGGAGTACATCGAGGCGGTCCGCGATGCCGCCGCCCACCCCGAGCGCTCCGACCCCCTGCACGGACTCGGCACCGACGACAACTGGTCCTTCCCGGCGATCCACTCGGCCTCCGCGCTGATCGCCGGCCAGTCCGTGGCCGCCGCCGAGGCGGTCTGGCGCGGCGAGACCCCGCACGCCGTCAACTTCGCCGGCGGGCTGCACCACGCGATGCCCGGCAAGGCCTCCGGCTTCTGCGTCTACAACGACCCGGCGCTGGCCATCGCCCGGCTGCTCGAACTCGGGGCCGAGCGGGTCGCCTACGTCGACGTGGACGTCCACCACGGCGACGGCGTCCAGGCGGCCTTCTGGAACGACCCCCGGGTGCTCACCGTCTCGCTGCACGAGCACCCCGCCACGCTCTTCCCGCAGACCGGCTGGTCGATCGAGACCGGCGGCGAGGAGGCCCCCGGCTCCGCCGCCAACCTGCCGCTGCCCGCGGGCACCGGCGACGCCGGCTGGCTGCGCGCCTTCCACGCCCTGGTGCCCGAACTGCTCGACGCCTTCCGGCCGCAGGTCCTGGTCACCCAGCACGGCGCCGACACGCACCTGGAGGACCCGCTCGCCCACCTCGCCGTCACCGTGGACGCCCAGCGGCTGATCGCCGAGGCGCTGCACGACCTCGCCCACCAGCACGCCGGCGGCCGCTGGGTGGCCACCGGCGGAGGCGGCTACGCCGTGGTGGACGTCGTCCCGCGCACCTGGACCCACCTGGTCGCCACCGCCGCCGCCCGGCCCGTCGACCCGGCCACCGAGACCCCCGAGTCCTGGCGCGCCGAGGTCTACCGCCGCACCCGCCGCCCGGCCCCGCTGCGGATGACCGACGGCGCCCGCCCGGTCTGGCGCGACTTCGACTCGGGTTACGATCCGGCCGACCGACTCGATCAGGCCATCCTCGCCACCCGCCGAGCGGTGTTCCCCCAGCACGGACTGCTGGCCTGAACCCGCCCCTCCCGACCGCGCCCGGCCCGGGCCGTGCGTACCCCGAGCGGTGCCATCCGCCGGGCGGCTACGTACTGCAACAGTCCTATCTCTCACCGTACGAGGACTGCACTTCCCCTCTTCCCACTGGTACCACCCATAACTACTCTGGGGATACACGTGTGCCGGTGGAGTCACCGGAGGGGAAGCCGGTGCCTTGCACACGGGTAAGGGTCGGGTGATGGTCATGAGTTCCGTCGAGCGCCCCCTTCAGGAAGTCGTCTTCCTGACCGTGGCGGAGGTCGCTGCGGTCATGCGGGTGTCCAAGATGACGGTGTACCGGCTGGTGCACAGCGGAGAGCTGCCGGCCATCCGGGTCGGACGGTCCTTCCGGGTGCCCCAGCAGGCGGTGCACGAGTACCTCAAGGAGTCCTACGTGCGGCTCGAGAGCGCGTAGCGGCGGCGCGCGGGTGCGGGGCCGCACCGGTGGGCCCCGCACCCGTTCGCCGGGGATTTCCCCCGAGTTCTCCGGCCGCCGGGGGCGCGATTTACAGCCCCGGGCAACCGGAAGGTAGGCTAGGCCCTCACGTCAGTCGTATGGACTCCGTCTCTCACGGGCGAGAGTCTCAGTGAGCGAGGGTTGTTCCGTGGGCTCTGTCATCAAGAAGCGTCGCAAGCGTATGGCCAAGAAGAAGCACCGCAAGCTTCTGAAGCGGACTCGCGTTCAGCGTCGCAACAAGAAGTAAGCGCCCCCGGCCGCGCCTAGCGCGCCCAGCGCTTCCACCGCCCGCCCGGGCCCGTCGTGGCCCGGGCGGGCGGTGTCGTTTCCCGGCCCGGTGGGGCGGCACGGTACGGTGCACGCAGGCCGCTCGGGTCGAGGGAATGGGGTGCAGCACCGTGGGTGTGGTCGTGCTCGTCACCGGCGTGGCACGCCATCTCGGTGCCCGCTTCGTCGCCGAGGTCCGCCGCCGGCCGGGCGTGGACCTGGTGGTCGGCGTGGACGTGCAGCCACCCGGGCTGCCGCCCGAGGAGCCGGCCGGCCCGGCCGCCCCGTACCGCTTCCACCAGCTCGACCTGCGCCGCCCGGTGCTCTCCCGGGTGCTCGCCGAGCACCAGGTGGACACCGTGGTGCACCTCAGCGTCAGCGCCACCGGGCTGGGCTCCACCAACCGCTCCGCGGTGAAGGAGTCCAACGTGATCGGCACCATGCAGCTGCTCGGCGCCTGCCAGAAGGCCCCCGGGGTGCGCCGACTGGTGGTGAAGTCCACCACCGGCGTCTACGGCTCCGCGCCCCGCGACCCGGCCGTGTTCAGCGAGCGGATGCAACCCAAGGACCCGCCCGGCGGCGGCTTCGCCAAGGACGCGGCGGAGGTCGAGGGCTACGTGCGCGGCTTCGCCCGGCGCCGCCCGGACGTCGCGGTGACGGTGCTGCGCTTCGCCAACATCGTCGGTCCGAACGCGGACACGCCGCTCAGCGAGTACTTCGCGCTGCCCGTGCTGCCGACCGTCCTCGGCTACGACCCGCGGCTGCAGTTCGTGCACGAGGACGATGCCGTCGCCGTGCTCTGCCGGGCCGCCGACGAGCCCGCGCCGGGCACCGTCAACACCGGGACCTTCAACGTGGCGGGGGAGGGCGTCCTGCTGCTCTCCCAGTGCGCCCGCCGGCTCGGCCGGCCCATGCTGCCGCTGCTGCTGCCCGCGGTCAGCTGGATGGCCGCGCTGGCCCGGCAGACCCGGTTGGTGGACGTCTCGCCCGAGCAGTTGCGGCTGCTCACCCACGGCCGGGTGGTGGACACCGCGCGGCTGCGCGACACCTTGGGCTACCGTCCGGCGTTCAGCACTCCGGAGGCCTTCGCCGACTTCGCCGCCGCCGGGGGCCCGGGCCTGCTGCCGCCCGAGCGGCTGGCCGCCGCCACCGACCGGCTGACCGCCCTGCTCGGCCCGGAAGGGGCCGCGCCCGCCGGGCCGGACGCCGTACCGAACCGCCCCCGCCGACCGAGGAGCTGAACCCGCGATGAGTGCCGCAGCCGAGAACGCGCCGGGCGAGGCCAAGGTCATCCCGATCGAGTCCGCCCCCAGCTGGACCTCGCCCGAGGGGCCGAAACTGGCCGACCGGCTCGCCGGAGCCGTAGGCGGGGCGCTGGCCGGACCGCTCGGCCCGGCCGCCACCCGGCTGTTCGGCAAGGGCTGGGAGGGCCGCGCCGCCGAGGGGCTGGCCTTCCTGCGCCGCCGGATGACCGGTGACTACGAGGTGGACGAGTTCGGCTTCGACCGGGAGCTCACCGAGGAGGTGCTGCTCTCGCTGCTGCGCCCGTTGGCCGAGAAGTACTTCCGGATCGACGTCCAGGGCGTGGAGCACATCCCGGCCGAGGGCGGCGCGCTGATCGTCGCCAACCACTCCGGGACGATCCCGCTGGACGCCCTGATGACCCAGGTGGTCATCCACGACCACCACCCCGCCCGGCGGCACCTGCGGATGCTCGCCGCCGACCTGGTCTTCGTGCTGCCCGGCATCAACGAGCTGGCCCGCAAGGCCGGTCACACGCTGGCCTGCAACGAGGACGCCCAGGCCCTGCTGGAGCGCGGCGAGGTGGTCGGGGTCTGGCCGGAGGGCTTCAAGGGGATCGGCAAGCCGTTCTCCGAGCGCTACAAGCTCCAGCGGTTCGGCCGCGGCGGCTTCGTCGCCTCGGCGCTGCGGGCCCGGGTGCCGATCGTGCCCTGCTCGATCGTCGGGGCGGAGGAGACCTACCCGATGATCGGCAACGTGAAGACGCTGGCCCGGCTGCTGGGCCTGCCGTACGTGCCGATCACCCCGACCTTCCCGTGGCTGGGCCCGCTCGGGGTGCTGCCGCTGCCGACCAAGTGGACGATCCGCTTCGGCGAGCCGATCGCCACCGACACCTACCCGGCGGAGGCGGCGGACGACCCGATGCTGGTCTTCGACCTGGCCGACGAGGTGCGCGAGACCATCCAGCACACCCTCTACCAGCTGCTGGTGCAGCGGCGTTCGGTGTTCTTCTGACGCCGTTCTTCCGGCGGCGCTCTCCCGGGAGGCCGCCGGGTACGGCGAGGGCCCGGCGGATATCGCACTCCGCCGGGCCC
>NZ_JBHVFE010000398.1:0-8439 GCF_042801945.1 Kitasatospora sp. NPDC057542 | reverse complement strand
GCTGCGGGCAGCGGCCAACGCGAGAACCAGATGCAGTGACCCGAGAACCGAAAGGGCTTCCGGCGGCGGGTCGGTCGCCGGGATGTGCGCTCGAAGGGCGGTTACGGCGCTCCCGGCCGTGTACTCCGCCTGGTCCAGTCGTCGTAGCCGGACGAAGACATGGGCCAGCCGGTAGATGCCGGCGAAGACGTGCAGTGGTTGACCGGATTGCTCGGCCGCCTGGATCGCCCGATCGGCGGCGACCCACGCCGCGTCGGCCTCGTCTTGGCGGACGAAGGCTGCTGCGACTGCCTGGTAGGCCTGGCTGAGCAGCAGGTGGACCTCGGCGGGCTCTCCGCCGGCGGTACGTGCCGCCCTCTCCAGACGCGGTAGCACTTCTGTGATGGCTGTGCTCAGTTCGGCGAACCGAGCACTGTGCGTGAGTTGCCAGAGCCGATCGACGTCGGCGGTCAACTCGGCGACGTCGGGTGCTTCAGGTTGAGCTCGTACAGCGAGCAGAGCGTCAAGTGCGGGGTGTCCTGAAAGCGAAAGCCGGGCCAGGTCAAGGTCGTTGGACTGGTCCGTGACTGTGGATGAACGGTTGGCGGCTGTCGCCGGAACCTCAGGGCGCAGGGCTTGCACGGACACGCCGAGGCCGTCCGCCAGCAGTTGGAGTACATCGAGGCGAACCACTGGTTGGACGCCTCGCTCGACCTGCGATACCCAACTGGCTGTCCGATTGATGGCTGCGGCGAGCTGATCCTGTCTCATGCCGCGGCTCTTGCGGAACTGTGCGACGCGAGCGCCGAAGGCCCGCCGCTCCTCCGGACTCAACGGGCGGCCTTGTCGACGGACGAGCCCTTGCCGGCGATCTCGTTCAGGAACGTGACCTCGAACGATTCGAGGTACTGGGCGCGTTCGGTCAGGAACCGGCGGACGTGAGGCTGTCGCTCATGCTCTTCGAAGGCCTCGCGGTCTGCGTACAGCTCGTAGAAGATCCGCGTGTGAGGCTCGTCCGGTACGGCGTGGTTGACGTAGACGAGGGTGCCGGGCTCGTGAGTGCGGATGCCGTTGAGTGCTTCGTCTGCCAGTTCGTCGAAGGCGTGGGCCGATGCTTCGTCGCGGGCGACGAAGCGCACAACAAGGCCGAATCCCATGGTTCTCCCCTTCCTGGATTGCTTGAGTCTCGCATGGTGCGGCGAAAAAGTTGAGAGTCGCAGAGATTCTTGACTCGCAGTTTTTCTGCGACTACGTTCTGTTTCGTTGCCGTGGCGGACTGCCACGGATCGACGCCCCTTTTGCTGCCGCCTGTCGGCGGCCGCTGTCCATCTGCAGTGATGGAGGAGCCATGGGGTGGAACGTGATCGTCAGCCCGCTCAGTAACGCCCGGTTTCCGGTTCCGCTGGAGTGGGAGGAGCCGCCGGGGGCCGGCGCCGTGCCGACGGCGCGGCGGTTGGTGGTGGCGATCGTGCGGGAGTGGGGTGTGCCGCTCTCCGAAGTCGCGCTTCAGGAGCTTGAGTTGTGCGCGAGTGAGGTGATTGCGAATGCGCTGGTGCACGCGGGGGAGCGGTGTGCCGTCACCATCCGTTGGCACAGCGGGCGGGTGCGGGTGGAGGTGGCTGACCGCGGCGCGGAGCTGCCGGGTCGAGAGCGCGAGGAAGAGGCCACGAGCGGGCGTGGCCTGATGCTTGTGGAGGCGCTCGCGGATGTGTGGGGGTGGCACCCGACAGTGACGGGCAAGGTGGTGTGGTTTGAGTACCCCGAGACCCGCGAAGCGCCGTGCCCCACGTTCGGGTGGGGCGCGGCGGTCGGTCTTCGTACTGCGGGTCAGCCGAAGAAGGTGTCCAGGATCTGTTGGGCGGCCAAGCCCGCCGGCAGGGTGCCGGCGCGGACCTGAGTTTCCACCTCGGGGGCCAGTCGCTGCACGTCGGGGTTTTCGTGGAGGCGGGCGTAGAGCTGGTCGTGGACCATGGACCAGGTCCACTCGACCTGCTGCTCGCGGCGCTTGGCGGCCAGGGCGCCGGTGGCGTCCAGCACCTTGCGGTGCTGCTGCAACCGCTCCCACAGCACGTCCAGGCCGGCGCCGTCGCGGCCGCTGCACGTGAGAACCGGCGGCGTCCACGCCGCGTCCGGGGCCTGCAACAGCCGCAGCGCACCCGCGAGTTCGCGGGCCGCAGCCTTCGCATCAGTCTCGTGCGGGCCGTCGGCCTTGTTGACGGCGATGACGTCCGCCAGCTCCAGCACGCCCTTCTTGATGCCCTGCAACTGGTCGCCCGTCCGCGCGAGGCTGAGCAGCAGGAAGGTGTCGACCATCCCGGCCACCGCCGTCTCGGACTGCCCGACACCGACCGTCTCGATCAGCACCACGTCGTACCCGGCGGCCTCCATCACCACCATGGACTCCCGGGTGGCCTTGGCGACCCCGCCGAGCGTCCCGGACGTCGGCGAGGGCCGGACGAAGGCGGCAGGGTCGACGGCCAGCCGCTCCATCCGGGTCTTGTCGCCCAGGATGGAGCCGCCCGTCCGGCTGGACGTCGGGTCGACGGCCAGGACCGCGACCCGGTGGCCCTGGCCGGTCAGCATGGTGCCGAAGGAGTCGATGAAGGTCGACTTGCCGACCCCGGGCACCCCCGTGATGCCCACCCGGACCGCGCCGCCGGCGTGCGGCAGCAGCCGCCGGAGCAGCTGCTGCGCGAGCGCGCGGTGGTCGGGCCGGGTGGACTCGACGAGGGTGACGGCGCGCGCGATCCAGGCGCGCGAGCCGTCCAACACACCCGTCACATAGCTGTCGAGGTCGATCGTCCGCGGAGGCATGCGATCAAAATCTCACAGCTCGTGGCCGAGGTCGGCCGCCAGGGACTTCAGCAGGTCGTACGCCGCGTCCGGGATGACCGTCCCCGGCGGGAAGACCGCCGCCGCGCCCGCCTCGTACAGGGCGTCGAAGTCCTGCGGCGGAATGACGCCGCCGACCACGATGGTGATGTCCTCCCGCCCCGCCGCGGCGAGTTCGGCGCGCAGCGCGGGCACCAGCGTCAGGTGCCCGGCGGCCAGCGACGAGACACCGACGATGTGCACGTCCGCCTCGACGGCCTGGCGGGCGACCTCGGCCGGGGTCTGGAACAGCGGGCCGACGTCCACCGTGAAGCCGAGGTCGGCGAAGGCGGTGGCGATCACCTTCTGGCCGCGGTCGTGGCCGTCCTGGCCCATCTTGGCGACCAGGATGCGCGGACGGCGGCCCTCGGCCTGCTCGAACCGCTCGACCAGGTCGCGGGTGCGCTGGAGGGAGGCCGACGGGCCCGCTTCGTCTCGGTACACACCGGAGATGGTACGGATCTGGCCGGAGTGGCGGCCGTACACCTTCTCCAGGGCGTCCGAGATCTCGCCGACGGTGGCCTTGGCCCGGGCCGCGTTGACGGCCAGGTGCAGCAGGTTGCCGTCCAGCGAGCCGCCGCGCTGCGGGCCGGCCTCGGCGGCCCGGGTGAGGGCGTGCAGCGCATCGCGACACGCAGCCTCGTCGCGCTCCTCGCGCAGCCGGCGCAGCTTCTCGACCTGGCGGGCGCGCACCGAGGAGTTGTCGACCTTGAGCACGTCGATCTGCTCGTCGTTCTCCACCCGGTACTTGTTGACGCCGATCACCGGCTGGCGGCCGGAGTCGATCCGCGCCTGGGTGCGGGCGGCGGCCTCCTCGACGCGCAGCTTGGGGATGCCCGCGTCGATGGCCTTGGCCATGCCGCCGGCCGCCTCGACCTCCTGGATGTGCTCCCAGGCGCGCCGGGCCAGGTCGTGGGTCAGCTTCTCGACGTACGCGGAGCCGCCCCACGGGTCGATGACCCGGCAGGTGCCCGACTCCTGCTGGAGCAGCAGCTGGGTGTTGCGGGCGATCCGCGCGGAGAAGTCGGTGGGCAGGGCGAGTGCCTCGTCCAGGGCGTTGGTGTGCAGCGACTGGGTGTGGCCCTGGGTCGCCGCCATCGCCTCCACGCAGGTGCGGGTGACGTTGTTGAACACGTCCTGGGCGGTGAGCGACCAGCCCGAGGTCTGCGAATGGGTGCGCAGCGAAAGGGACTTGGGGTTCTTCGGGTCGAACTGCTTGACCAGCCTGGCCCACAGCAGCCGGGCCGCGCGCAGCTTGGCGACCTCCATGAAGAAGTTCATGCCGATCGCCCAGAAGAACGACAGCCGCGGCGCGAAGGCGTCCACGTCCAGCCCCACGTCCAGGCCCGCGCGCAGGTACTCCACCCCGTCGGCCAGGGTGTAGGCCAGCTCCAGGTCGGCCGTCGCACCCGCTTCCTGGATGTGGTAGCCGGAGATGGAGATCGAGTTGTACCGGGGCATCTTCTGCGAGGTGTACGCGAAGATGTCCGAGATGATCCGCATCGACGGCTGCGGCGGGTAGATGTAGGTGTTGCGGACCATGAACTCCTTGAGGATGTCGTTCTGGATGGTCCCCGCAAGCTTCTCCGGTGGTACGCCCTGCTCCTCGGCCGCGACGATGTACAGCGCGAGGACCGGCAGCACGGCGCCGTTCATGGTCATCGACACGGACATCCTGTCCAGCGGGATGCCGTCGAACAGCTGGCGCATGTCGTAGATCGAGTCGATGGCGACGCCCGCCATGCCGACGTCGCCGGTGACGCGCGGGTGGTCGCTGTCGTAGCCGCGGTGGGTCGGCAGGTCGAAGGCGACCGACAGGCCCTTCTGGCCGGCCGCGAGGTTGCGGCGGTAGAAGGCGTTGGACTCCTCGGCGGTGGAGAAGCCCGCGTACTGGCGGACGGTCCAGGGCTGGTTGACGTACATGGTCGGGTAGGGCCCGCGCAGGTACGGGGCGATGCCCGGGTAGGTCTCCAGGAAGTCCAGCCCGGCCAGGTCGGCCCCGGTGTACAGCGGCTTGACGCCGATGCCCTCGGGGGTGTCCCAGAGCAGCTCGTCGACGTCCTTGCCGGTGGACCGGCGCCAGGCGGCCCGCCACTGGTCGTCGGTGACGCCTGCGTTGTCCGTGACGCCGGCGGCGCCGCCGTCCAGCCCGATTCCGGTGAAGTCGGGGATCATCGAGCGGCTCCGATCTGGTCCAGCAGGGAGGTCAGGACGGCGACCGCGTCGCCCCCCGAGAAGATGAACTCGTCCACGCCGTCGGGCACTTCGGCGAGTCGCCCGGCCAGCAGCACCCGCTGGGCGCCGGCCGCCTTCAGGGCCTCGGCGACCGGGGCGGCGTGCTCGGCGTACAGGGCGTCGCTGGAGCAGAGGCAGGCGACGGTCGCGCCGGAGGCCCGGAACGCCTCGGCGAAGGCCGCCGGGTCGACGGACTCGGCCGGGACCGTCGCGATGCCGCCCGCCTGGAACAGGTTGGCGGCGAAGGTGGTCCGCGCGGTGTGCGCGGAGGCGGTGCCGATCGAGGCGAGGAAGAGGGTCGGACGGGTGCCGTTCGCCGCGAGGTGCGCGTCCGAGCGGTCCCGCAGCGCCTCGTAGGCCTCGGCGCGGCGCACCTGCGGCAGCCCGCCGCCGGGGCCGGCCGGGGCCGGCTCGCGGACCAGCGGCTGCTCGTCCAGGTGCGGGAACTCGCTGACGCCGGTGACCGGTTCGCGCCGCTTGGCGAGCCGCACCGAGCGCTCCGCCCAGGTCGCGGCGATCCGCTCCTCGACGAGACCGGAGGTCAGGGCGGCCTGCTGCCCGCCGGCCCGCTCGATCTCCTGGAACCAGGCCCAGGCCGCCCGCGCCAGCTCCTCGCTCAGCTGCTCGACGTACCAGGAGCCGCCGGCCGGGTCGATCACCCGGGCCAGGTGGGACTCCTCCAGCAGGATCGCCTGGGTGTTGCGGGCGATCCGGCGGGCGAAGGCGTCCGGCAGGCCGAGCGCGCTGTCGAAGGGCAGCACCGTGACGGCGTCGGCGCCGCCGACTCCGGCGGCCAGGCAGGCGACCGTGGTGCGCAGCATGTTCACCCACGGGTCGCGGGCGGTCATCATCACCCGGGAGGTGACGGCGTGCTGGCGCTGCGCCGAGGCGGCCGCGCCGGCCCCCGAAACCTCGGCGACCCGGGCCCAGAGGCGGCGCGCGGCACGGAACTTGGCGATGGTGAGGAACTGGTCGGCGTCCGCGGCGTAGCGGAACTCCAGCTGGCCGAGCGCGTCGTCCACCGGGAGCCCGGCGGCGGTGAGGGCGCGCAGGTAGGCGACGCCGGTGGCCAGCGAGCAGCCCAGCTCCTGGGCGGGGGAGGCGCCGGCCTCGTGGTACGGCAGGGCGTCCACGGTGAGCGCCCGCAGGCCCGGGTACCCGGCGGCGCAGCGGGCGGCCAGCGTGGTGGCCTCGGCGAGCAGTGCCTCGGTGCGGGTGCTCTCGCCGGTTCGGGCCTGGAGGCCCAGCGGGTCGGCGCCGAGGTTGCCGGCGGCGGCGCCGGGGGAGACCTCGCGCTCCTCGTAGAGCTTGAACAACTGCTCGGCGGCATCGGTGAATTCGGGTCCGGCGTCGAGCGCCAGGGCGGCGAGGTCCAGGTACACCCCGGCCAGCGCCTCGGGCAGGGCCTCCACCGGCAGGCCCGCGCCGCCCAGTTCCAGCCACAGCGAGCTCACGCCGTGCTCCAGGTCGGCCAGCACGGCCTCGTTGGTGCGACGGCGGTCCGGGTCGGCATGCCGCTGGCGGACGTCCCACCCGGCCACGGCGGAGCCCTGCGGCCGGCCGCCGCGCACGAACGGCGGGAAGCCCGGGTAGCCCGGGTCCGCGGCGGTGTCCTCGGCGGTGTACAGCGGGCGGGCGCTCAGCCCGTCCTGGAGCCGGGTGGTGAGCGCCTGCTCGGCGGCGGGGCCGTCCTCGGGCTGGGCACCGGACTTGCGCAGCACACCCTGGACGAGCTGCTGCCACTGCTCACGGTGCACGGCCGGGAACTCGGCGGCGAGGGGGAGCCTTTCGGGCGGGACCTTCATGTGCGCAGGTTAGCGCTCGTTCGCAGGGCCGCAGGAGGGGGATCCCGTGTGACCTTTCCCTCGATTCGGCCGATTTCGAGCACTGCCCGGGAGGGGGAGTGCCACGGGCGTCGGGGTGGTGACACCCGGGGCCGGAGGAGGTGTCGTGACGGGTGGTCTGCGGGGCCGAGCGGGTGCGTCCCCGCCGTCGGCGGCGGTGGGCGGCGTCCGATCAACGCCGATGGCGCGGAACGCGATCGATGTCCCGTCATGCTGCCAAAACGTCATGATCAGGGGGATTGCGGAACCCGGCCCCTCATCTATTAAGTTACTTCGAAGAAGGTGGGCGGGGCAGCACCCCCCCGTTGCTCGCCCTGCCCGCCTTCGCCGTCCCCGGCCCCGGCCGAGCCGTCCCCCGGCTCGGTCCGGACCGTCCCCAGATTCCCCCGAAGGAGAGCGACCGCCATGGGAAAGCGTCGCAAGCCCAGCCCCCCGAGCCGGGCCCGCATGGCAGTCCTCACCACGGCCATGGCGGCCGGCGGCGCGGTCCTCGCCTCCGGCACCGCCCACGCCGAGCCCGCCCCGAGCCTCGCCTCCGTCAAGGAACAGGTCGACCAGCTCAACGAGGACGCCGAGCAGGCGATCGAGAAGTACAACGGCTTCCAGGCGAAGCAGCAGAAGCTCCAGGGCGAGGCCAACCAGATCCAGGAGAAGGTCGCCCGCGGCCAGGAGGCGATGAACGAACTGCGGACCCGGCTCGGCGCGGTCGCCGCCGACCAGTACCGCACCAACGGCATAGACCCGTCGGTCCAGCTGATGCTCGACTCCGACCCGTCCGCCTACCTGGAGCGCGCCGCGGTGCAGAACCAGGTCTCCGACTCCCAGGCGAGCCTGCTCAAGCAGGCCCAGGACGAGCAGCGCAAGCTGGACCAGGACCGCGCCGAGGCCACCGCCACCCTGGCCGCGCTCGACTCGGTGGGCACGCAGCTGGCGGAGCAGAAGAAGGACATCCAGACCAAGCTGGCCCAGGCGCAGGAGATGCTGAACAAGCTCAGCGCCGAGGACCGGGCCAAGATCAACGCCCAGCAGAACGCCGAGAAGGCCAAGGCCGAGGCCCAGCAGGCCGCCGCCGCGGCCGCCAAGGACCGCGCCTCCCGCGGCGCCGAGCGCCCGGACATGAACGCCCCGGTGCCGTCGGCGAGTGGCCGGGCCGGCACCATCATCGCGTTCGCCCAGGCACAGCTCGGCAAGCCGTACGGCTGGGGCAAGAACGGTCCCGCCAGCTTCGACTGCTCCGGCCTCACCAGCCAGGCCTACCGCGCCGCGGGCGTCACGATCTCCCGGACGTCCGAGGCGCAGTGGAAGGACGGCCCGCACGTCGACCGCGCCAACCTCCAGCCCGGCGACCTGGTCTTCTTCTACGACGACCTGCACCACGTCGGCCTGTACATCGGCGACGGCAAGATGATCCACGCCCCGCGCACGGGCAAGAACATCGAGGTCCTACCGATCTCCGCGATGCCCTACATGGGCGCCGTCCGGCCGGCCTGACCGCACGCCTCCGGTGGCC
>NZ_JBHVFE010000397.1:0-8442 GCF_042801945.1 Kitasatospora sp. NPDC057542 | reverse complement strand
GCGCGGAACAGCGCCCGTACCCCGCGCCCGTTCCACCCGCCTCCCCCGCCTCCCCCGCCTCCCCCGCCTCTCGCGACGCCGCCTCCCGTGACGCCGCCCCGCGTGAGGCCGCCGGCCCGCCCGGTTCCGGCACCGACGACGTCATCCGGACCCGCGGCCTGACCAAGCGCTTCCGCAGCGGCCAACTCGCCGTGGACGGCCTGGACCTGGCCGTGCCGCGCGGCTCCGTCTTCGGGTTCCTGGGCCCCAACGGCTCCGGCAAGACCACCACCATCCGCATGCTGATGGGCCTGATCGCCCCCACCTCGGGCGTGGCCACCGTCCTCGGCGAGTCGATGCCGCAGTCCGTCGCCACCGTGCTGCCCCGGGTGGGTGCGCTGATCGAGGGCCCGGCCCTGTACGGCTTCCTCTCCGGACGGGACAACCTGGTGCGCTTCGACGCCGCCGACCCGACCGCCGACCCCCGCACCCGCCGGCAGCGGGTCGACACGGCGCTGGAGCGGGTCGGCCTGAGCGCCGCGGCGGGCAAGAAGGCCCGCGCGTACTCGCTGGGCATGAAGCAGCGCCTGGGCCTGGCCTCCGCCCTGCTCCAGCCGCGCGAGCTGCTGGTGCTGGACGAGCCGACCAACGGGCTGGACCCGCAGGGCATGCGGGAGATCCGGGCGCTGGTCCGGGAGGTCGCGGCGGAGGGCACCACGGTGTTCCTCTCCTCGCACCTGCTGGACGAGATCGAGCAGGTCTGCACCCACGCCGCGGTGATGTCCCGGGGCCGGCTGGTGGTGCAGGGCACCGTCGCCGAGCTGGCCGCCCGGGCGCAGGGCCGGCTGGTGGTCCGCACCCCGGACGTGGCGCAGGCCACGGAGGTGCTGGCGGCCCACCGGGTCACCGCCCTGGTGCCCGGCGAGGACCGGGTGGACGGCGAACCGGGCGTCCTGGACGAGGAGGCGCTGCCCAGGCTGTGCGCGGCGCTGGTCGAGGCCGGGGTTCGGGTGCACGGCTTCGGGCTGGAGCGGGGCACGTTGGAGGACGCCTTCGTGGCGCTGACCGGGGAGGGCTTCGATGTCGCGGGCTGAGGCGCTGTCGCAGGCGCAGAGGCCGTCGCCGGCCGGGACGCCGCCGACCGGCACCGGCCGGCGGCCGCAGACGGCGGCCGGGTTCCTGGCGCTGTTCCGCAGCGAGCTGCACCTGACCTTCCGCCGGATGCGCACCAAGGTGCTGCTGGGCATCCTGGCGGCGCTGCCGATCCTGATCGGGGTGGTGATCAAGCTCAACACGGACAGCCCGCACGAGGGCGGAGGCGGTCCGAGCTTCATCGCACAGACGACGCAGAACGGGCTCTTCCTGGTCTTCACCGCCCTCGCGGTGGCCCTGCCGGTCTTCCTGCCGATGACGGTGGGCGTGGTCGCCGGGGACTCGGTGGCGGGCGAGGCGGCCGCCGGGACGCTGCGCTACCTGCTGGTCGCCCCGGCCGGGCGGACCAGGCTGCTGGCCGCCAAGTTCACCGCCGGACTGGTGTTCTGCCTGGCCGCCACGGCGGCGGTCGCGGTGACGGCACTGGCCGCGGGCGCCGCGCTCTTCCCGCTCGGCCGGGTCACGCTCATCTCCGGGGACACCATCGGCCTCGGCGACGCGCTGCTGCGCGCCCTGCTGGTGGCCCTGGTGGTCGCGGCCTCGCTGGCCGGGCTGGTGGCGATCGGGCTGTTCGTCTCCACGCTCACCGGCAGCGGCATCGCGGCGATGGCCGCCACCGTCGGGCTGGTGATCACCGTCCAGATCATGGACGCCTTCCCGCAGCTGCACGCCATCAGCCCGTTCCTGTTCTCCCACTACTGGCCGAGCTTCGCGGACCTGCTGCGGGCACCGATGTACTGGGACGGCGTGCTGAAGGACCTCGGCCTCCAGGCCGCCTACGTCGCCGTGTTCGGCTCGGCGGCCTGGTCCCGCTTCACCAGCCGGGACATCAGCGCGTGACGGCCTCGCGGGCGGCCGCCTGCGCGGGTGCGGGCTGCGGCACGGCCGCGGCCCGCGCCGCGCGGTCGGCCCGCACCTGGCGCAGCGCGTCCCAGGTGAGCACCGCGAGCGCGGCCCAGACCAGGCCGAAGCCGGCCCAGCGGGCGGGCGGCATGGACTCGTGGAACACCGCGACACCGATCAGGAACTGGAACACCGGCGCCAGGTACTGGAGCAGCCCGAGCACGGTCAGCGGCACCCGGACGGCGGCCGCGCCGAAGAACAGCAGCGGGATCGCGGTGATCACCCCGCTGAGCATCAGCAGCCCCGAGTGCCCCCAGCCGTACGAGCCGGCCACGGTGTGCCCGAAGGTGCCGCGCCCGGAGACCTCCAGGTAGACCAGGTAGCCGAGGGCGAACGGGAACATGAAGGCGCTCTCGGCCGCCAGGCTCTCCAGCCCGCTCAGCCCGACCTGCTTCTTCAGCAGTCCGTAGGTGGCGAAGGAGAGCGCCAGGGTGAGCGCGATCCAGGGCAGCTGCCCGTACGCGACGGTCAGCACGGCGACGGCGGCCGCGCCGATGCCCACCGCCGTCCACTGCGCGCTGCGCAGCCGCTCCTTGAGCACCAGGACGCCGAAGGCGATGGTGACCAGGGGGTTGATGAAATAGCCGAGGCTGGTCTCGACCACGTGCCCGGCGTTGACGGCCCAGATGTAGACGCCCCAGTTCACCGAGATCACGGTGGCCGCACCGGCCAGCATGGCGAGCCGGCGGGGCTGGCGCAGCAGCGGGCGTATCCAGCCCCAGTGCCGCTGGGCGATCAGCAGCAGGACGACCGCGACCAGGGACCAGACCATCCGGTTGGCCAGGATGTCGTCGGCGGCACCCGGTTCCAGCAGCGGCCAGAACAGCGGGAAGAGTCCCCAGATGCCGTAGGCGGCGACGCCGCACCAGAGTCCCCGGCCGTTGTCCTGCTGGTCCGTGTCCGCCATGGCCGAGTGTCCTCCCGCGCGCGTGTGTCGAGGCGACGGTAGCGGGCGGGAGGGGCGACTGTCATCTCCGTTTTCGGATTTTGGTCATGACATTGCTTGAGTGCCGGACACGTCCGGCGTCTCCGGGGCCGGAGCTGCGATGTTCCGGAGTCCGGGGCCCCGGCGGCTCAGGAGTTCAGGGCCGCGCGGACGGACTCGGCCAGCGGGACGGTCGGACGGCCGATCAGCCGGGCCAGATCGCCCGGGGTGCCGGCCAGCTCGCCGCGCGCGATGCCCGCGTCCACGTCCACCAGGACCTCGGCGAAGCCCTGCGGCAGGCCCGCACCGACCAGGGCGTCCAGGTGCTCGGCCGGGGTGACGTCCCGGTGCTCGACCGGTCGGCCGGAGGCCTGCGTCAGCTCGGCGGCCAGCTCGGGCAGGCTCCAGGCGGCGTCTCCGCTCAGCTCGTACACCGCGCTCCCGCGGTCGTCCTTCGCGGTCAGGACCGCGACCGCGGCGTCCGCGTAGTCCCGGCGCGGGGCGGTGGCGATCCGGCCCTCCCCGGCGCTGCCGAGCACCACGCCACGCGCCACCGTGCCGGCCACGTCGCCCAGGTAGTTCTCGGTGTACCAGCCGTTGCGCAGGAACGCGTACGGCAGACCGGAGGCGAGGATCAGCTCCTCGGTCGCCTTGTGCTCGTCGGCCAGCCGGAAGGTGGCCGCGCCGGGCGCGCTGGTGTAGGCGAGCAGCGCGACCCCGGCGGCCTTGGCAGCCTCCACCACGGCCCGGTGCTGCGGGATCCGGCGGCCGACCTCGCTGCCCGAGATCAGCAGCACCCGGTCGCCCTCGGCGAAGGCGCCGGCCAGGGTCTGCGGCTTGTCGTAGTCGACGACCCGGACGGCCACGCCGCGTGCGGCCAGGTCGGCGGCCTTCTCGGCGGAGCGGACGGCGACGGCCACCTCGCTCGCGGGGACCTCGGCCAGCAGGCCCTCGACGACGAGACGGCCGAGCTGGCCGGTGGCACCGGTGACGACGTACATGGTGGGCTCCTCAGGGGGTGGTGAAGCGGTTCTGACCTCGAAACTCACCCTAGAGATGGCACTAACCTTTCGAAAGTACGCACTTCAAAGTAGGGTACTGACATGAAGGTAAGCGAGCTGAAGCCCGGCGGGCTGCCTCCCGCCGACGTCTTCGACCGGATGTGCCCCTCCCGGGGCGTGCTGGAGCACGTCACCAGCCGTTGGGGCGTGCTGGTGCTGGGCGCGCTGAACGAGCGCGGCTACCGGTTCAGCGAGCTGCGCCGCAAGGTCACCGGCGTCAGCGAGAAGATGCTCGCCCAGACCCTCCAGACGCTGGAGCGGGACGGCTTCGTGCTGCGTGAGGCGCACCCGGTGATCCCGCCGCGGGTCGACTACAGCCTCACCCCGCTGGGGCGGGAGGCGGCGGAGCTGGTCGCGGCGCTGGCGCACTGGTCGGAGCGACGGGTGCCGGAGGTCGAGGCGGCACGCCAGGCGTACGACGGGCGGGCTACCGCCCTGCGATGAGGGCGTCGAGTCCGTCCGGGACCCGGGCCGAAGGCGTGGGCGTGGTCCGGGCTGTACGCGCCGCTGTGCGCCTCACCGGCTGCGGCGCCGACCCGCGCGGCGACCGGGTGGCGCTCCGGGCGGCGCGCTCGTCGGCGGTGAACCCCCCGAGCAGGGCGAGGGTGCGGGCCGGGTCTCCTGCGCTGCTGCGGTCGGTGGCCATGGGCCCGTCGTTTCACGCACCGGCAGGGGGCCTTGACGGTGCGGACGGCTACCGTCTCCCCATGACCAGCCCGACCAACCCGCCCGGTCCGACCGGCCCCGAACCGCTCCCCGGGACGGACACCGCCCAGACCCTCCGCCCGCGGGTGACCTGCCGCCGCTGCCACCGGCCGCTGCACGACCCGGAGTCGCGGATGCTGCGGCTGGGCCCGGAGTGCCGGGACCCGGCGGAGCGGGTCGCACGGTTCGACGTCGACCAGGAGCCGCTGCCCGGGGTGGGGTAGGACGGCCCGGGGCGACCGCCCTCAGCCTCTGCCGAAGAGGCGGCGCAGGCGGCCGGGGCGGGGCTCGCCCGCGGGCTCCGACTCCTCCGCCGTCCCCGGTCGGCCCGCCGTCTCCGGTTCGGAATCCGCCCCGGCGTCCGCGGCGTCCTCCCGGGCCGTCAGGTGCCGGGCGAGCGCGCGGTCCTCGTCGGACATCCAGGGCGCGGCGAGCACCAGCGCGGACAGCGAGCGGAGGATCGTCACCACCCGGGTGCGGCGGGCCCGAGCACCGTGGTGCAGTCGCTGCTGGAGCAGGGCGGCGACGTCGGCCCGGGTCCGCGGCTGGGTCCAGCCGATCGCGACCAGCGCGAAGCCGGCCGCCTCGACCACCCAGTCCTCCGGACCGAGCAGCAGGTCGCGCAGCACGCGGCGGCGCTCGGAGCCCTCCCAGGGCTGGTCGGTGCGGTGGTGGGCGATGCCGAGGCAGGCGAAGACCTGGACGGCCCGCACCCAGAGTTCGGGCTGGTGGGCGAGCAGGGCGCGGCCGAGTTCGTCCTCGCGCGGCATCGGCGGGTGGACCAGGACGCCGAGCAGGTCGTCCAACGGCAGCCCGGCCAGCCGGACGGCGTGGTCGTAGGCGGCAGGGACGGTGGGCCAGAAGATCTCGGCGGTGGCGCGGACGAGTTCGGCGCTCTGCGGCGCGGGCGGGGCGACGGCCGGGCGCGGGTCGGTGCCGTCCCAGGCCCAGATCCGGGTGGTGGGCTCGGTCAGCGGCAGCCGGGGGTCGGGCTCGCCGACGGCCTGGTAGCCGACGGTGGAGCGCGGCAGCGCGAGCCGGACGGCCAGCACCGAGCTGGGCGGCTCCACGGTGGAGGCCGTGCAGTCGATCTCGGTGTCGCGGTCGGTGTCGGAAGCGGCGAGCACCTGGTGCAGCACGTTGACGGTGGCCTCGGTGGCGCCGGAGACCAGGCCGAGCCAGGGCTCCCGGTGGCTCAGCCGCTCCAGCAGCTCCTGGGCGTACTCGTGCTCGGGGTGGGCGCGGTGGTGGTCGGCCAGGCCGAGCAGGTGGGCCGGGTCGCCGTCGAGGGCGTGGCGCAGCCCGTACCGGGCCGGGCCGGCCTTGGGGTGCTCGGGCTCGGCGGCGAGCACCCGGTCCAGCCAGGGCAGGCCCTCGGCGGGGCGGCCGAGGGCGCCGTACAGCTCGGCGACGTCGACGGCGAGGTAGCTGCTGGAGTCGTCGCGATCAGGTGCGACCCTTGCCAGCTCGGCCTCCCAGACTGCGAGCGCCCGTTCCGGGCGGCCGGCCGAGCGCAGGGCGTTGCCGAGCATCACGGCGGGCAGGTAGCCGGGGGCCAACCGGTGGGCCCGCTCGGCGAGTTCGACGGCGCGGGCGGTGTCGCCGAGCCGGCGGGTCAGGCCGGAGGCCATCGCCAGCAGCAGCACGTGGTCGTCGTGGCGGGCCAGCACGGCCTGCACGAAGTCGTGGAACGGCCTTACGGCGTCGGCCGGTTCGGCCGGGAGCGGGTCGGGCAGCGCGCCGGTCGCGCGGGCCACCGCCTGGGCGACGGCGTCCGGGTCGACCAGGCCGGGCAGGTCCTCGCGGGCGAGCCAGGCGGCGTGCGCCCAGGGGCGGGCCGGCTCGTACTGGACGGCGGAGGCGAGCAGGCCGACGGCAGTGTCCCAGTCCCCGGCGGCAGCCTCCACGTGGGCCCGGCAGGCCACCGTGCCGAGGTACACCCGGCCGTCCAGCGGGAACAGCTCGCGGGCCGCCGCCGGGCCGCCCGCCGCCGCGCACAACTCGGCCAGCGCCTCGTGCAGTTCGGGCAGCTGGGGATCGGCGAGCACCGCGTCGCAGAGGTGGTCGGCGGCGTGCCGCAGGTCGCCGGAGTGAATCGCCAGCCGGGCGACCGCGACCTCGCCCTCGGCCGCCAGGCGCTCGTCGTCCTCGTCGCCGCTTCGACCGCTCATTCGCCCCTGCTCCCCCGGTGGCCTCGCCCTGTTCCGTCCCGCTCCGCACGAGGCTATCCGGCGCGACCGACAGCCTCATGATCACCCCGGAGGCGGCCGCCGTCCAGCCCGTCGATCGGATACGACTCGTACGGGTGGTTTAGACCTCCAGGGGGCACAGCCGGCGGTCGGCGCCCACCACGATGTCCGAGGTTCTTCGCCAGCGAAGTGCCAACCCTGCCACCGGAATCGAGGACATCGATGAAGCTCTCGCGCACCCTGTCACTGGCGGCCTCCGCCGCCGTTCTGAGCACCCTCGCCATCGCCGGCCAGACCGCCCCGGCCTCCGCCGCCGGCTCCTTCGTGGTCAGCGAGTCCCAGTTCAACCAGATCTTCCCGAACCGGAACGGCTTCTACACCTACAAGGGCCTGGTCGACGCCCTGAGCGCCTACCCGGACTTCACCACCACCGGCAACGACGCCACCCGCAGGCGCGAGGCGGCGGCCTTCCTGGCCAACGTCAGCCACGAGACCGGCGGCCTGCGGTACGTCGTCGAGCAGAACACCGCCAACTACCCGCACTACTGCGACGCTTCGCAGCCGTACGGCTGTCCGGCCGGGCAGTCCGCGTACTACGGGCGCGGGCCGCTCCAGCTGAGCTGGAACTTCAACTACAAGGCGGCCGGCGACGCCCTGCACATCGACCTGCTGCACGACCCGTACAAGGCCGAGAAGGACCCGGCTGTCTCCTGGAAGACCGCCCTCTGGTTCTGGAACAGCCAGACCGGCGCCGGGCGGATGACCTCGCACGACGCCATCGTCAACGACAAGGGCTTCGGCGAGACCATCCGCACCATCAACGGTGCCCTGGAGTGCGACGGCAAGAACCCGGACCAGCGTGACGACCGGATCAACCTGTTCAAGCAGTTCGCCGGTGCCCTGGGCACCAACACGGGCGGCGGCAACATCTCCTGCTGACGGGCGCTTCGGCCGCTCGGTGCGCGGAGTCCCGGTGCGCCTGACCACCGCGTTCATCGAACGTCGATCACCCGTCGACCGGTTGTCCACACCCCGCCCCGATCGTGATCACCTGCCGGCCACCGGGGCCGGCCCCCTCCGAGGAGCTGAAAATGATCACGAAGCGGATCGCACGGGCGTCGACACTGGCCCTGGCAACCGCCGCACTGGCCGGCACGTTCACCGTCGGCGGCGCGGGCAACGCGTTCGCGGCGTCGGGCGGCGGCTGCAACGGCAGCACTCAGCAGGCGTGCATCAGCGTCAACGGGAGCACCCTGGTCGCCGACGCGTACACCAACTTCGCGAACTCCAACTGCACGGTCGACCTGGTCCTGTACGACCGGAGCACCGGCTACCGGTGGGACACGATGGCAGGCTGCGGGCTCGGCTGGTCCCACTACGTCGGCACGCAGGTCCCCAACCCCACCCCGGGCCACGTCTACCAGACCCAGCTCATCGTCAACTGGGGCGGGAACGTGGGCGTCACGTGGAGCCCCGAGCTGACCGCCTGACGCCTCCGGGCCGTCGCGGAGCGGGAAGTCGGCCGGGC
>NZ_JBHVFE010000396.1:0-8468 GCF_042801945.1 Kitasatospora sp. NPDC057542 | reverse complement strand
GCGCGGGGCGGCCTGCGTGCTTACGGACCATTGCCCTGCCGCCCTCACACCGACGGTTCCGACGGTGCGCCAGTTTCTCTCGCTTCCCGTCGATGGTTGCGGATCCGACTACCGAACGGCCGCCCACGCGATGCCAGCCACATCCCCAGACCCAGCGGGGGATGGGAACTCAGGGTCAGCCCGGCGACCGCCCAGCGCCGCAGCCACGGAATGTCACGGTCTTCCTCGATCTGCTCGCGCCACATTGCCGCGGCCGCCACCCGACCCGCACGAGCGTCGCGCGGCCCAATCGCAGGCAAGCTCGCTCCACCAGCCGGCCGCCACCCCCGCAATCAGCAGCGCCCCGCACACCGCCGCAGCTGTTGGTAGGGGCTCGCCCCACGCTGCCGCCACCGCGAGGCCGCTGCCCGCCGCACGCCGGAACAGGCGCCTCAACACGTCCCTGCGCCGCAGGTGTGCGAGCTCGTGCTCGAGGATGACGGGAAGATGCCGCGAGCCGCGATTGAGCCACCGGTGCCCGATCGACACGTGACGGCGGCCCTCGGCCTGCAGCGCGCTCGCCTCGGCGTATCCGTGCGGGGTCGGCGCCGGGATCCCCAGCGACACGTGGACCAGGTTGTGGATCCGGGTGAACTCCTCGACGCGTTCCCGGGAGCGGCGCATGACGGCGTGCCGGTCCCGGGCCGGGACTTCGCCGAGTTCGACCTCGGCGTAGGCGTAGTAGTCCCATCGAGGAACCTCGTGGAACAGGGCGCTGTCCAACGCGATGCGTCCAAGCACGGACATGTGCCACAAGACGGTGACCGTGGTTGCCGCAACCGCCCAGAGCCCGGGTTCCCACCCACGCCATGGACCGAAGACGCGAAGCGTCGCGGTGCCGACCACGGCAGTCAGAGGCACGACCCACCATCGGGCGCCGGACAGGACATCGCGTGCACGGGCCGACCGGGTCATCGGCAGCTCCCCCTGTGTGACCCCGCGCAGTGGCAAGCCCTTTCGCCGACACGTGGACCATACCGTCCCAGACGACCGCCCCGACGGTGTTTCCCCGCCGCCGGGGGCCGCGCTGGGGCGTACCTGGGCCTGCCATCATTCCCTGACCGCCGACCGTCCTTCTCTGCTGCTGGGCGAGGGGCGTGACAACTCGGTACCGGCCACAGCTCCGATGTCGCTGGTGTGCAGCCAGCCATGCCACCCGAGCTCCCCATCGGCCCGGTGCGAACGCACTCACGCCCTCCGAACTGCAGGTTTCGAGGCTCGAACCCGGATCATGCGCCATGTTCAGGCGTCCGTTGAACCCCCTTGACTCGCTGGTGGAACTGGCTAGGTTCCCCTCGCGCCGCAACCCGACCGACCTGTGCCGGGACAGTACTGCGCCACCCCCCCCACACACAGAGCCTCGATGAGGCCACCACGAGATGAGGAACCATGAACGTCTCCAGTCAGCACGCCGAAACCTATTTGGACTGCGTCGACGGCGCCCTGACCTCCAGGGGCCTGCGTCCTGCGAAGTTCACCGTGGGCGACACCGACGAGTTCCCCGACGGCAGCGTCACCGCGATCCCCGGCGCTGTCCTGGAATGGCCGGCCGGCCACTCCATGCTCGACCCGGAGCGCTTTCCCCACGGCGCCGTCGCCACCTGGACCGCCACAGCGGGATGGCAGGCCGCTGCCCTGCTGTCCGACGGCATCAGCGACACCCCCGCCCTTCTTCCGCTGCCCGTCCTCGGCGAGCCGAGCCGGATCGTCGACGTCATCGCCCATGTCCTGCTCGGGCGTGCCGCGCCCGACAAAGCCGAGCAGACGACCACCGACACTCCGGAGGCCGACCCGGTCCGTAGCGACCGCGGCCCCGCGGCCGACCCTGCGCTGGCGACCCTCCGGGCCGAGATCTGGGGGCACCTCCACAACGACCCCCGGGGCCGAACCGAGGACGGCCGCTACGCCTCCAGGCTCTCCTTCCCCGTGGCAGGTGACGGGCACTCCTGGAGTCAGGAAGGTGTCCAGATCACCTATGGCGACACCAACACCGTCACCGATTTCGACGGATACCACGACATCCTCGAGCACATGGCCGGCCGGTGCCCGGTAATCGAAGGCCCGCTGGTCCTCACCCTGTGACCCGCTACCGGTCCCTGACGCCCGGCGCATCCGGGCCGCCACGGCGGCACCCGCACGTTCAGCGCCCCCTTGTGAGAGCAGCGAAAACCGTTCGGCCCACCGAGCAAGGGGGACTCGACTTCCGGTTCACCCAGCATTCCTGCTGATCTCCTCCCAGGAACCAGCCCGTACACGAGCCATTGCACGAGAAAGATATTGTCATGAGCGCAACAATCGCGTCGCCGTTCCCCGCTCTGTCCGACGTCGCCGACCTCTTCGACGACGACCCGCAGTTCTCACGCCACGTCCGCAGGGCCGAAATGCTCTCGCACGCCCGAGGACTGCCGCGCTGGCTCAAGGGCAACGCCGTCGACCTCGTGCTCGTCCTGCTGGCCGGGCAGGACCTGGGCCTGACCACCTGGGAGGCCATCAACAGCTTCTACCCAGACGACAGTGAGGAGAGCGGGCTGGCCCTCTACGCCTCCGCGCAGCGGGCCCTCCTGCACCGCGCCGGCTGGGGCTGGCGCATCGTCGAAGCCACCGACGAACGCTGCACCGTCGCCGTCACCGACCCGGACAGGCCCAGCCAGGGTGAGCTCTTCACCACCTACACCATGCGCGACGCCCTGGTGGCAGAGCTGACCAGCGGCCCGAAGGCCGACTTCTGGCGCCGCTTCCCCAAGCAAATGCTCTACGCCCGCGTCACCACCCTGACCGTCAACACCCATGCCGCGCACGTCGTACGAGGAGCCCCCCGCGGCTGGGGCACCCTCCTCACCGCCGACCCCGCCCCACTGCCCATGGCAACCCCTGGTGCCGCTGCGCAGCCCACCCCGGACAGCACCCCCACCACGGAGCGCACCCTCCAGGACCCGCTCCCTGCGCCCGAGTTCGGTGACGAGGCCCCCATACCGCCGGGCGACACCACCACGGCGCCCGCACCCATTCAGCCGATGCCGCCAGCCAACCCGCCGCAGACAAGCCTCCTGGTCGACACCCCCGTACCCACCGAGGCACTGACGTCACCGGCCACCGAACTCGCCGACCGACCCACGCCCGACCTGGCCGACACCAACCAGTGCGACGACCACACGGCCGTCCCGGAGCGCGCCGACCCAGGGCCGCTCACGGAACCGCCGACCACCCCACAGCCCGACGCAGACCGAACCATCTCCACCCCCGAGCCCACCGCGCACCAGCCCGAATATCCGAAGCCGGTCACGTCCGACGACCCGGACCCCCGTCAGGCCGCCTGGGAAGTCCTTCGCGGCATGGCGGACACGCTCAAGCCGAACGGCGTCTACCAGATCCTCCTCGGCAACCAGGCCAGGACCACGAAAGAGAAGGCCAGCGGCACGCTCACGGACGAGGACGAACAGCGCATCCTCGCGGCACAGAAGACCCTCGGGAACTCTGCCCACGCGATCTACCGGCAACTGCGCAAGCCGGACGCCCCCTCCGCGTCCGAGCCCGACCAGAGCCCCCCGACCCCGCTCCAGATCGCGCCCCGGGCACAAATGCCTGACCTGTGCGGCTGTGAGGACGCCCCCGCCGACCGCCACCGCGACGACTGCCCGGACTCCGCACAGTGAACCGAGCCGAACTCGAAGGGCACCGCCGCCAGCTCGAGGACGCGCTGGCAGCGGTGTTCCGCACCGCCACCGCCGCCAACCACCACGACCCCGGCGCCCTGTCCATCTCCGGCCTCGGCGGATGCACCCGCCGCGCGGCCTACCAACTCGCCCGCTACGCCCCCACCGACGACCACTCCCACCAGGAGCAGCGCGCCTCCCACCTGGGCCAGGCCACCCACGACTGGGTGCTGCCCCGCCTCGCCGCCCAACTGGGCGACGAACTCACCCTCGTCGAACACGACGTCGTCCTCCCCGTGCGCGGCCTGCAGATCCCGGGCCGGCTCGACCTGTTCACCCTCGCCATCGGCGGCGGACTACTCGTCGACCTCAAGACCCACGGCTACGACCAAGGCGACGACGGCGACGAACCCTCACGCGCTCGCCTCCTGCAGCTCTACGGCTACGCCACGGCGCTGCGTCTGATGGGATACGTGATCCAGGCAGTGGCGGTGGTGCCGATGTCGCGTATTCACGGTGGCACCTCCGGGGTGTGGATCGGCGAGTTCGGGCCCAAGCAGGAGTCCTTCGTCGACGCTCGGGTGCGGGACCTGCTGCGGCACGCCAAGGCGCCCGCCTTCGCACCGCGCGACGCCCACCGAGGCCCCGGTCTGGACCTCACCTGTGACTCCTGCCCCTACATGTCGATGTGTTGGCCGGGTGCCGAGCCGGCCCAGTCTGCCGAGGTACGTACTGATGCCGACATCGTCGCCCATGCCCTTGGCTACGCCGAAGCCGCCGCACAGGAGAGGGACTGGAAGAAGGAGAAGAAGTACCACCTGGCCGCGCTCGGCCGGACCCGCCCGGACCGTTACACGGCAAACGGCTACGAAGTGGAGGTCAAGATCCTTCCGGGCGGGAAGCGCCTGGATCAAACCGGCGCGAAGGAGCTCCTGAAGGAGAACAACCTGCCCGTCCCCCAAACGACAGACAAGGACTCGCGTCGCGCCGTCGTCCACCGCCGCCCACCCTCCTGAGACTCGCCTGCCCCCCAGGCCGGGCACCCTTCAAGGCCGCGGCGCCACCGGGCCCACCAGGACCCTGGCGGCGTCGCTGACCATCCGAGACCGCATCCCGCAGACGGATCCGCAACAACACCGACGCCGTCAGCATTTCGTGCCTGCCCCGGCCGGCCGTCGGCGTCAAGCGTGGGACCGCCCCCGAGGCACGAAAGGACCGCCGCCTGAAGCGCATCGCTGGCTCGCCAACCCGCGATCCCGCACAGGAGTTGATCCGCCCGCTGGGTGACCTAATTTCACCGCCATAGCCATTCCGAAGTGGCTCGCGGTGAAAGGAAACAGCCTATGAATAGGCAGTACGAGCGTGTCGTGCAATTTAGCGGTGGCATCGCATCCTTCGCCTCCGCCGTTCGTGTAGTCAGACGATACGGCCCCGACAGGACGACTCTTCTGATAGCCGACACACAAATTGAGGACCCCGATTTGTGGCGTTTCTCTCAGGATGCCAGCAGGCTGCTCGATGTCCCTTTGGTGCGCGTTGCGGATGGCCGTGATCCATTCCAGGTTTTCCATGACAAGAAATTCCTTGGCAACAGCAGAATTGCAGGATGCACTCGGGCTCTGAAGATCGACCCGTGTCTGCGATGGCTTCAGAAGAACGCTGATCCAGAGCAGACCACGCTGTACATCGGCATCGACGCCAGCACGCGCGACCGCAACCGAATTCCCCCGATCGCCACCAACTGGCACCCTTGGCGGACAGTCTTTCCGTTGTGCGAGGAAGGAGAACCGGAACTCACAAAGGAAGAGCTCCTCGACGAAGCCAGAAGCCTGGGGATCGAGCCGCCCAGGCTCTACGGAATGGGCTACTCGCACAACAACTGCGGAGGCACGTGCGTCCGCGCCGGAAAAGCCCAGTGGATTCGTACTCTCCACCTTTTTCCCGAACGATACGCGATGGCCGAGACGCAAGAGGAAGAATTCCGTAGGGCGAACGGAGATTACGCCATCCTCAAGGAGCAGCGTAACCGGGTTGTCTACCCGCTGACGCTACGCGAGCTCAGGTTGAGAGAAGAGGCTCGCCAGGCCGCCAGCGCCCAGTAGACGACGACCCACGGGACCCCGGTGCACCGACCGAAAGCCCCGGCGGCGCATCGGGCGCCCGCCGTGGGCCTTCCATCTGAAGGGATCCTGCGCCGTCGCTGCGGCAGTCCTGACGGCCGCCGCCGCGACGCTGCTGCTTCCACGCCTGCCCACCACTCACCGACACCCCCGCATGCGACCCGGCCGCTTCTCAGCGGCCGGAACCGCGAGGCGCGGCACACCATCGAGCACGCCCACGACTGAGGCGTCACTCACCGACCAAGGTCCCGGCCCCACACAGGACCTGCTGCTGCCCGGGAGCCATCCCACGTGCTGCGCGGCCACTCGCAGTCGCAGGCACACGGAGGCCGGGGACGTCCTGGCCCTGACCGTCCACACCATCGGCTTCCCTGTTTGGACGGCTTGCTGACCACATCCCTGACAGCCGGCGTCCCTAGCAGCGCGGCCACAGCGACGCCCAAGTGCCGCCCGCAGCCCAAGTCAGCTGTGCCAAAAGCCACTTGACCGGCACGGCGCCGCCCCTACCTTCACGGCCATCAACCCGGTGCAGCCCAACCCAACGGCTGCACCCGCTTATCCTCAGAGAGGTGGCCGATGACCGTTTCCGACACCCTGACCCTGCTCAGGCCCGGCGCAGCCGTGGTGGTCAGAACCCCAACCGGCCTGGACCATCCCGGCACGCTCACCAGTGTGACCAACCGCGGCCGCTCGTGCACCGTCGACATGAAGCCCGTCGAGGGCAGTGCTTACGACAGCCCCACCGGCCTCCCCGTCGTCTGGCCGGCCAACTGTGTACGGGCAGCCGGCACCACCCTCGCCACGGCAACCCCCGTCGAGATCGACACAATCCTCGCCGCCCTCGACGAGCGGTACCGGAAGGCGCACCACCGTCTGGTTCTTGCCCTCGAGGTGCTCCACTCAGCGCTCGGAGACCGCAGGAGCGGCAGCAAGGGTCGCGGACCGTGGTCCATGTCCGAGGCCCAGACACTCGAAGCCGCCCGCAGGAGCCACCGGGCAGACCCCACAGTCCTGCGTGGCCTCGACGCCCACACCACAGCGAACACCGAGCTCCGAAAGATTACCCAGGAACAGAGCCCCTACCTCGCCGAGTGGAAACGACGAGGCGGGTGGAGCCGCACCTTCCTCGCCCAACCCGACCGCGGAACCGGGCACGCCCACCGCAGCGAACACTGTTCCACCTGCCACAACGGGCCCCAGCGCACCCGACTGGCCTGGCTGACCGCCTACTCCGGTGCCACCGAAGAGCAGATCGTCCGGGACGCCGGCGAACGCGCCTGCACCGTCTGCTTCTCCAGCGCTCCAGTCGACGCCCACCGCCGGCCCAGCCGCATGACCTCCCGCTCGGAGGCCGCGGCCCGGAAAGAGCACGAGGCGCGGGAGCTGGAGAAGACGGTCCAGGCCGCCACGAAAGCCGCCAAGGCAATCGCCAACCCCGACGGAACCCCCCTACGCGTCACCAGCGGAGGGCGGACCGAGACCATCAGGACCGCACGGGCAGCCCGCATGTGGCTCGCCGACGCCTTCGAGACCTGGCGGCCCACACCCGACGACACCGCCATCCAGCAAGTAGCCGCCGCCGTTGCCCACAAGGAGGGCAAGACCTCCCAGGAGGCCATCGAGGAGGCAAAGACCCGGGCCCGCCGCCGAAAGTAGCCGCACCGCTGCGCCCGCCGAGCTTCCGGTCGGCGCAGCGAGGTTCGGGGGCAGAAGGGTCGACCGGCCCGCGGATCGACACGGTGTTGCTTGCCGGTCGGTGGCTCTTGCTCGGCGGCACGATTTGACCGCTCGACAAGAGGACGGACCCGGACCTGACCTGCGCACGCCGGGTCCGTTGGCGGTTCGGCCCGGCCAACCGATATGACACCGCGTTCCGCGCCGCTTTCAACGCCAAGCTCCGCAGCAGCCGAATAGCGGCCCGCAAGTACCCGTTTCTGTGCCGCGGGCGACATGCGGCACGGACGGATACAAGCCCAGCCTTCATCGGGCTATAAGACTGCCGAGAGGTCTTGAATGGCCTTCTACCGCACCTAAGTTGACGCCCCATAGCCGGGCCGGAAAGCTGACTGCTGCCTCGGCCCGCGACTGGCCAGCCGGGTGTGCGATCCGCCGCAGCCGGCTTCCGATCCCGCCCGGAGATGCCCCATGCCCCGATTCCTTCGTCCTCTCGCCCGCGCCTTCGGACTGTCCGGGAGCGCGTCGCGATCTCCCGCCCAGGCCGCAGCCTCGGCCCGGCGTTACACCGCGATCGTCCTTCTCAACGTCACCACCGGCGCGCGTGGCGAGTACCTGAACTTCTTCGGGTATCGGCACGGCCAGCCACTTGCCCAGGCGGAGGTCCTCGGTGACGGCCCCCTCGTGCTGACCGTCGACGCGTCCTCCGTGGAGGTGGCAGCTGACCTCGTGTACGTGATCGGTAACAGCTTCGGTGCTGACTTGTTCGACCGTAGCTGGCCCAGCGGTGTGCGGGCGGTCTCTGTCGGTGACGTCCTGCACATCACCGGATCCGACGGCCACGTGGTCCACCTGGCGGTGGTCTCGAACGGGTACGAGCGCGTGGACACGCCGACCAATATCGTGCCGCTGATCGGTAGCACCGCCGTCACCCACGTGTAGACACAATGCCTTGCACGCCGGTGGCCGCCCCGTCTGCTGG
>NZ_JBHVFE010000395.1:0-8482 GCF_042801945.1 Kitasatospora sp. NPDC057542 | reverse complement strand
CCCGGGCACTGCGACCTCCGGCACGGGTGGGAGGCTCAGAAGGGTTCGGAAGGTCGGCAGGACGGTCGGAAGGACGGTCGGAGGTCGGAAGGTTCGGAAGGCTTCAGAAGGTGAAGCGCAGCGAGCGGACCCGGTGGTCGAAGCTGGACGGGACGAGCTGCGGCTCGCCGACCGACCGTGCCTCGGGCAGTCGGGTGAACAGCTCGCGGAACAGCGCCGTCATCTCCTGCCGGGCCAGGTGCGCGCCGAGGCAGTAGTGCGGACCGCCGCCGCCGAAGCCGAGGTGGGGGTTGGGCGTGCGGGTGATGTCGAAGGTGTCCGGGTCGGGGAAGACCTCCTCGTCGCGGTTGGCCGAGCCGTAGAACAGCGCGACCTTCTCGCCCGCGCGCAGCAGCGGACCGCCGGGGCCGCCCAGCTCGTGGTCCACGGCGAGGGTCCGGTTGAACTGGATGATCGGCGTGGCGTGGCGGACCATCTCGTCCACCGCGCCGCCGAGCCGCCCGTCGAGGTCGGCGAGCAGCAGGGCGCGCTGCTCGGGGTGGACGGTCAGCAGGTGCAGGCCGTGGGCCAGCGCGTTGCGGGTGGTCTCGACCCCGGCGACCAGCAGCAGACTGAAGAAGGCTCCCAGCTCTCGCCCGGTGAGCCGACGGCCGTCCACGTCTGCGGTGACCAGCGCGGAGATCAGGTCCTCCTCCGGCCGGCGACGACGCCGGCGGCCGACCCCGGCGACGATGCCCTGCATCCGGGCGAGCGCCCGCAGCCCGCGCCCGGGCGCCCGGAACCGGCGGCGCAGCGGGCGGGCCACCCCGATGTCCTCCGAGCTGCGGTTGACCAGGTCGAGGACTTCACGGCGCGACCTCTCCGGGATGCCCATCATGGTGCAGATCACCTGGAACGGAAGCTCGGCGGCGACTGCGGTCACGAAGTCCTCCGACCGCTCCTTCTCGATCCGGTCGACCAGGTCGGTGCTGATCCGCCGGACGTCCTCCTCGACCCGGTCGAGCAGCCGCGGGGTGAACGCCCGCGAGACGATCCGGCGCAGCTGGGCGTGGCGGGGGTCGTCCAGGTTGACCATCGAGTCGCCGAACATCAGCCGGACCCAGCGGGCCGGGGCCGGGGTCGTCACGCCGGGGCCGCTGAGGAAGACGGCGGGGGTGCGGCTGGCCTCGACCACGTCGGCGTGGCGGACCAGGGCGTGGAAACCCCGGCCGGTGGCGCGGTCGCCGAAGAACACCGGGCCGGGACGGCGGCGCAGCTCGGCGAAGGCGGCGGCGCGGACGGGGGCGGGCAGCTGCCAGAAGCGGGGGTCGGCGAGGTCGACGGACTCGGGCGGGGCGGGGGCTTCGGCGGGGTCTGCGGACGCGGGCGGGCCGGAGGGATCGGTCGAGTCGGCGGGCTCAGCAGCGTCGGCGCGGTCGGTGGACTCGGGCGAGTCGACCTGCTCGGCGGCTTCGGGCTCCGCAGGTTCGGGCTGTTCCGCAAGGTCGATCCGGCCCGCGGCTTCGGGCTGCTCGGCAGGTTCCGCCTGCTCCGCAGGTTCGGTCGCCTCTGCGGGTTCGGTCGCCTCCGCGGGTTCCTCGGCCTGGGCCGGGGCCGTCGCCTCTGCCGAGGCCGTCGCCTGCCGTGGGACGGTCGGCTCGCCGGGGGCAGTGGACTCGGCACTGTCGGCAATGGGCGCCGAGGCACCCGTCGGGGTCTTCAAGGCCGAACCTCCCTGCTTCTGGACGGCATCGCTCAGACACGCACCGTACTGAATTGTGCACATTAAGTGAGCATGGACGTCCGCTGTCAAACCGCCCTGATGGTCATACGAGCGGCTGTTCGGTTCGGCGCGCCGGGCAGGTGCGCCGACCGGAGGTGATCCGGTGGGCTGCGGGGCGGGCGGCCGGGCATGGTCTCATGACACAGAACCGGCCATGACCGGAGGGTGCGGTACGGGCCGGGCGGAGCGGGTGCGACGATGAGTGCCATCGTGATGACCGACCGGATCCGCCTGCTGCGCGCCGTGGTCTTCGCCGCGCTGTGCGTGGCACTGGCCGCCACCGCGCACGTCGCCATGGCCGGGCCCGGGGTCACGCCGACGGTGCTGGCCGGCGCGTTCGGGGCGGTCCTCGGGCTGACCTGGCTGCTCGCCGGGAAGCAGCGCGGGCTCGCCGTCACCAGTCTCTGGATGGTCGTGGCGCAGACCGCGCTGCACCAGCTGTTCGAACAGGCCGGGGCGCTCTCCCGAGGGGGTGGCGGCCTCGGCCGACTCGCCACCACGGACTGGGCCGCCCTCCTGCTCTGCAACCCCGACCGGGCGCCCGGCGGGCTCTCCCCGGTCGAACTGGCGCGAATGGCGGGTATCGACCCGGACGTCCCACCGGCCGCGGGCAGCCTGCGGCCGGCGGCGGGGACGCACCACGGGGCCGCGGGCACGACGGCCGTGGACCCCGGCCTGCTCGGGATGGCCGGAATGACGGGGATGCCCGCCGGGCAGCACGCGATGCCCGACGGAACGTTCCACGGCAGCGGGTCGTACGACTCGGCGCAGGACCTGGCGAGCGGACCGGCGCACGACATGGCGCACGGGATGTCCCACGGCATGTCGCCGGGGATGGCCGCCGCCCACGTGCTCGCCGCGCTGGCGTGTGCGCTCCTACTCTGGCGCGGTGACGCGGCGTTGGTCCGGCTCTTCGAGCTGCTCGGCGCGCTCGGCTCGGTGGTCGCGGGGGCTCTGCTGGTCCCGCTGCTGGCGCTGTTCGCGCGCCCCTTCGGCCATCGGGCCCCGGCGCCGCCCCGCCCGGCCGCCGACCGGGCCCGGCCGCCCCGGTCGGCACTGCTGACGCATGCCGTGGTCCGGCGCGGGCCGCCGGCGTTCGCCCTCGCCTGCTGACGCGCCCGCCGCGCTCTCATCCCACCCCGGCCGCCTCCGGCCGCCGGAACGCTCGCGACGGGCAGGTCGCCCTGCCGTACGGCCGCGCCTTGCGCCGTCGTGCCGTCAGGGTGCGGGCCCGCGTCCGCCGCCGCACCTCCCCAGGGGTCCGGCGTGCCGCGCGGCTACCCATGGACGCCCACGGTGCCGCGCTGCGCGGCGCCGTTCCCCGCCTTCCCCTCGGGACCTTCCCATGCCTGACTTCGACGGCGCACCGGCTCCGGCCGGCGCCACCGTCCCACCGTTCCCGCTCCTCCGGGCGCGCCGACCGCTCCTACCGTTCGACGGCCCGCGAACCGTCCGGGGCACGGCTTCCCGGCCGGTCCTCGCCCAGCCGGGCCAGCAGCCGGGCCGACCACTCGGGCGAGGGCCCGTCGGCGGCGCCCGCCCCCACCCGACCGCACAGCCGTTCGGCCCGGGCCAGCCACTCCCGGCAGCCGGCACAGCGCGCGACGTGCTTGTCCAGCCGGACCTCCGGCAGACCGCTCGGTTCGCCGTCGAGCCGGGCGGACAGAGCGATACGGAACTGCGCGCATCTCATATGCCCATCGTCCCGCACGGCCGTACCGTCGGGAGCTGCCGGGTGGGGGGCCGCCGTGGATGACGAACAGCTCACCGCACTGGCCCTGACCGCCCGCTCGGGGCGGGCGGCCGACGTCGAGGCCTTCGTCCGGGCGACCCAGCGGGACGTCTGGCGCTTCGTCGCCCACCTGACCGACGTGCAGTCCGCCGACGACCTCGCGCAGGAGACCTTCCTGCGCGCGCTGCGCGGCCTGCCCGCGTTCGCCGGGCGCTCCTCGGCCCGCACCTGGCTGCTGTCGATCGCCCGGCGCACGGTGATCGACCGGTACCGGATGGCCGCCGCCCGGCCGCGCTGCGCGGCACTGCCGGACTGGCAGGAGGCGGCAGAGCGGCAGGGCGGCGCAGCTCCGGCCGGGTTCGAGGACGGCGTCGCGCTCGGCGACCTGCTCGACCGGGTGCCCGCCCAGCGGCGGGAGGCCTTCGTGCTGACACAGGTGGTCGGCCTGAGCTACGCCGAGGCCGCCGAGGTCGCCGGCTGCCCTGTCGGAACCGTCCGCTCCCGGGTCGCCCGGGCTCGGGAGGAACTGGTGGCACGCCTGCGCGCCGCGGAGACCGGGGAACTCGCGACCGCCTGCTGAGTGGCGGACGGGCGGCGGCGGACGGCTGACGGCGGGCAACCGACGGCGAACAGATGACAGATTTCGAAATCTGTCATCTGTTCGTTGAAAGTTGTCGGCTGACGGCTGCCGGCCGACAACCGTTCGCCGTGCGCGCCACCGCATCCAGCCCCGGCCCCGACCCCGGCCCCGCACAGCACAGCACAGCACAGCACAGCACAGCACCGGGAAGAAATCCCCCAGGTGTTCGGAACCAGAACCCCCTCGCCCCCGACTGCTGTACCGGACCCCGCCGCCGAGGCGGCGTCCGGTCCGGCAGTACGGGAGACGGAGGGACTTCATGGCAGCACAACGGACCCCGAACGCTCCATTCCTGACGGTGAGTCAGGCGCAGCAACCGGTCGACCGCTGGAGCCTGGTCATAGCCGCCGGCCTCCTGTCGTTCGTCGCGATGCTCGACATGAACGTGGTCAACCTCGCGCTCACCGACATCTCGGCCGGACTGCACGTCTCCCCCGGAGTCGCCCAGTGGGCCGTCCTCGGCTACCAACTCCCGCTCGTCGCCCTGCTGTTGCCCGCCGGACGATGGCTGGACCAGGTCGGCACCCGCTCGGCCCTGCTGCTCGCGGTCGGGTGCTTCGCCCTGTGCAGCGTGCTGGCCGCCTGTGCCCCGTGGGCCGGCTGGCTGATCGCGGCCCGGCTGTTCCAGGGCGCCTTCGGGGCGGTGCTCTTCGTCCTGATGCCGGTACTCGCCGCCACCTCCGTCCGGCCCGAGCTGCGCGGCCGGGCGATGAGCGTACCCGCGACGCTCGGTCCGCTCGGCGCCGTCACCGGGCCGGTGGTCGGTGGTCTGCTGCTGGACCACCTGGGCTGGCGGGCGATCTTCCTCGTCAAGCTGCCGGTCTGTCTGGCCGCCGTCCTGATCGTGCGGCGCCACGCCCCGCGCCGGGGCGGGCTGCGACCGCCCGACCGGGCCTCGCTCGGCGACGCCGCGCTGATCGGCGCCGCCGTGGCCGCCGTGCTGCTCGGACTGACCCTGGCCCCGGAGGCGCCGCAGTGGCTGCTGCTCGCACTGCCCGCCGTGCCGCTGGTACTGCTCTGGCTGCGCCGCCCGGGCGGGCGGCCGGTGGCCGAGGTGCTTCGGGCCGCCGGGACCGCCGGGGTCAACGCCTCGGTGCTGGCGCTCGCCGCCGGCTTCGCTGCCTGCCACTACCTGCTCGCCCAGCACCTGCGCGGCCCCCGGGGCGAGAGCGCCACCGCGACCGCGCTCACCATGCTGGCGTTCCCACTCGGCATGGTGCTGGCCGGCCGGGTCGGCGGCCGGCTGGCCGACCGCTGGGGCGCCCGGCCCACCGCCCTCACCGGCGCCGCCGTCACCACGCTCGGCCTGGCCCTGCTCGTCCCGCTGGACGCCGGCTGGTCCGCCCCCGACATCGCCGCGCGACTCGCCCTCGCCGGTGCCGGGATGGGCCTCAACGGCGGCCCCACCCAGGCCCTGGTGATGTCCGCCTCCCCGCCCGGGAAGCTCGCCACCGCCGGTTCCGCCGTCCAGCTCGCCCGCAGCCTCGGCTTCGCTCTCGGCCCGGCCCTCGCCACCGCCGCCGCCCTCGCCGGGACCCGCGACACCACCGGGACACGCGCCGGGATCGCCCTGGCCGCCCTGGTCGCGGCGACGGCGGTCGTCCTGCTCGCCCTGCACCACCGCGACACTCGCGGCGACCGCAGCTGACTCCGGCACCCGACGCACAGCACCCCCGCCCATTGCACCCCGCACCCCGCGCCCCGAAACGCCGCACGCCGTGACAACCACCCGCCCCGCACCACCGAAGGATCACCCCCAGATGACCGACGCCACGCCCGACACCCCGCGCTGCCCGTACGGGCACGACCGGCTCCCCTCCCCCGTCCCGCTGTACGGCCCGGAGTACAAGCGCGACCCGTACCCGCTCTACCGGCGGATGCGCGAGGCCGGGCCGGTGCACCGGGTGGAGTTCCCGAGCGGCATCCACGCCTGGCTGGTAACCGGCTACCGGGCCGCCCACTCGGCCCTCAACGACCCCCGTCTCGGCAAGAACCACGCTCTGGGCAACGACAATTGGCGCCGACTCGCGTCGATCATGCCCGAACCGCAGCACTCGCAGCTGCAGGTCCACCTGCTCCACCAGGACCCGCCCAAGCACACTTCGATGCGTCGGCTCGTGCTGGACGCCTTCGCCCCGCGCCGGGTGGAGTCGCTGCGCCCCCGGTTCCAGGAGCTGGCCGACGCGCTGGTGGACGAGCTGCCCGAGTCCGGCGGCACGGACCTGGTGGCCGGCTTCGCGGCCCACTACCCCTTTCGGGTGCTCGCCGAAGTCATCGGCCTGCCGTCCGCGTTGGCGGAGCGCTTCGACCGGGACTGGGGCAAGGTGGTCCAGCCGGTCGGCCCGCAGGACCCCGGCCGTCCGGCGTACGAGGCACGGCTGCGCGGCCTCCAGACGTACATCGCCGACGTCGTCGCCCGCAAGCGCGCCGACTGCCGGGAACCCGGTTGGGTGGCCCAGGAGGACCTGCTGGGCCGGCTCGTCGCCGCCCATGACGCGGGCGAGCTGAGCCGCGCGGAGCTCGACTCGATGGTGTTCCAGTTGCTGGTCGCCGGGCAGGAGCCGGTCACCAACCAGATCACCACCATGCTGGTCACCCTGCTGCGCCACCCCGAGCAGCTCGCCCGGCTGCGCGAGGGCGTCGACGAGCCCGGCCGGCTCGCCCGGGCGGTGGAGGAACTGCTGCGCCACGACGCCGCGTTCGAGCTCACCACCTGGCGGTTCTTCGCCGAGGACAGCGATCTGTTCGGCACCACCGTCCCGGCCGGAGACTCCGTGATCGTCTCGCTCTGCGCCGCCAACCGCGACGACGCGCAGTTCCCCGATCCCGACCACCTCGACCTCGACCGCACCCCCAACGCCCACCTGGCCTTCGGCCACGGCATCCACTACTGCCCCGGGGCCGCGCTGGCCCGGGCCGAACTCCAGGTCGCCCTCGCCACCCTGCTCAGCCGACTGCCCGGTCTGCGCCCGGCCGAGGCGCCCGGCGACGGCCTGGCAGACCTGGCCTGGGTTCCCGCCGTCCTGGCACGCGGGGTGAACCGGCTGCCGGTCGCCTACGACCGCCGCCGCTGACCCCCGGGGCACCAGGCACCACCCGGCTCCGCCCGCCCGCAGCCCGCAGTCCCTGAACCGCAGCCCGCAGCCCGCAGCCCGTACCGCACCACCTTCCGTGGAGGACCCACCATGCCGCCCGTCGGCACCGCCCCTGCCGCCATCACCCCTGGCGCCACCCCCGCCACCCCTGCCCCGGCCCTCGAAGACCGCCCCTCGGCCGAACGGCTCGCCGCCCGCGTCCTCGGCCTGCTGATGCCGCACCGCCGCGCCGCGGACCCGGAGCTCGACGCCCGCCCGGAGCACTTCCCGCTCCAGCTGGCGCAGTTGACAAAGTTCATCGCCGCCGGCGAACCGATCGCCCTGACCCTGCCCGGTTTTCCCTGCAAGTCGCCGAACCCGGCGAAGGTGCTCGGGCACCTTCCCGACGAGGGCGAACGGCTCTCGCTGACCTTCCTCGACGGACTCTGCGCGGAGATCGGCCGCCTGTACGCACCCGGTGCCCGCATCCTGATCTGCTCGGACGGGCATGTCTTCGGCGACCTGATCAACGTTCCGGACGACCACATAGACGCCTATTCGAACGCCCTGACCTCCATGATCGCCCGCGAGGGCCTGACCCACCTCGACACCTTCGACCTGCGGGCCGTCCTCGGCGACCTCCCCTACGACGAGAAGCGCGCCCGGGTGCACGCCCGGTACGCGCCGAGCGTCGAGGAGTTGCGCGAGCAGGTGCTGACCGAGGAGGAGACCCTGCGGCTCTACCGGGGCATCACCCGCTTCCTCACCGAGGACACCGTCGGCTTCACCGGCACCCGCTCCGCCCTCCAGCGGGAGTGCCGCCGCCGCGCCTACGGCGTGATCCAGCGCAGCCGCGCCTGGGGCGAGCTGATCGCCGAGCACCATCCACACGCCGTCCGACTGTCCATCCACCCGCAGCCGGCCGGAACCGCCAAGTTCGGCATCCGGCTGCTGGCGGCCGCCGATGCCTGGACCACGCCTTGGCACTCCGCGGTGCTCCACCGAACCGGTGGCGAGCGGGAGTTGATGCGCAGCGAGGAGGCCGCGCGGCTCGGCCGACTGGTGCTGCGGGACGGCCGGCCGAGCCACTACGAGTGCCGCTAGCCGTCTTCGAACTCCCGCCTGCGGGGAGGGGCGGCCCTCGGGGTCCGGCGGAGAGGTGTCCCCACCGCAGTGGCTCCGCCTTGCGGTGCGCCCAGCCCGGCGCCGTCCCGCCCCCTCTGCCCTGCCGCCTCCCGGGTGGGCGGCGGTGTGTTATTAAGTTCTTTGTGTGC
>NZ_JBHVFE010000394.1:0-8483 GCF_042801945.1 Kitasatospora sp. NPDC057542 | reverse complement strand
GCCAGACCGACTTCCTGCGCAGAAGGCGGGAAGGCTGTGGATCCATCACAGCTTCTCTCTCCGTTCCGCCGCGATCGTGGTCGCGGTGGAACGGAGCGCGATGCGGGTGGCAGGGAACGGATGAGAAGAGCGGGCCCGCGTCCAAGATCCGAGCCCGCCGCATCCCTCGCGGCCCACTCGCGCCTGCTCGTCCGCCGACAGGCGCGTCGGCAGGCTGGAGGTCAGGCGGCCTCGGGTCGGTCCAGCCAGGCAGCACCAGGCTGTGCGAGCCAGACCGGCCGCGCGGTGATCCCCGGGCGCCCGGCGAAGTGGTGCAAGGCTCGATCGGGAGACGTGAGAGTCATCCGTGCCCGCCCGTCGACGCCGACCACGTGTGTCGGCCCGTCATTGTCGACGAGTCCCCAGGCCGCGACCCATCCGTCGGCGTCCGCAGGGCCCTCGCCGCACACCTGCACGACGGCGAACAGCCGGGGTGCGGTGTCGAGCACGAGCTCGCACAGATCCTGGTCGAAGGGGTCGGGAACGGTCGGTGTGAGCGCGGCCAGACGGGGGTTTTGCGAGGGCTCAGCAGTCATGGAAGTCTCCTGCCTCAAGGCATGGTTGAGCCAACGGCCAGCACCTTCAGTAGCTGATCCATGTCATACGGTAGCGCTGACATGGCATAGTTTCCATGTAGTCCATTGAAGACTTGCCATATCACTCCTGGCAGTGAATGAGAGGATCGCGATGGCATCGAGTGGCACCCCGACGTTGCGGCAGCAGCGACTTGGGTTTGAGCTGCGCAAACTTCGCGAGAATGCCGGGCTCAGCTCAACTGCGGCCGCAGCTCTCGTCGGTGTGAACCAGGGCCATATGAGCCGAATCGAAGCGGGCCGCTACGCGGTGAGCGCGGAGCGCGTCCGCGCGTTCGCTCGGGCGTATGCATGTACGGACCAGAGTCTGATCGACGCTCTTGCCGGTATGACAGGCAGGCGGACCCGGGGGTGGTGGGAGGAGTACCGCGACATCCTGCCGCCGACCATGCTCGATCTTGCTGAAACGGAACACCATGCCACGGCGGTGCGCATCGCCTCGGTGATCCACATCCCCGGCCTGCTCCAGACCGCCGACCACGCACGTGTGCTCGCCAGTAATGTCGTACCGCCTCTGACGCCACCCGAGGTGGAGCACCGGGTGTCGTACCGGATCAAACGGCAGGCCGTCGTCTACGGCCAGCGGGCGATCCCGCTCACCGTAATCGTCCATGAGGCAGCCCTGCGGATGGGGTTCGGCGGGCCGGCCGTGGCCCGCGCGCAGCACAGGCACCTCATTGAGGCGAGCACCCGTGAGAACGTATCCGTCCTCGTGATTCCCTTCGGTGCGGGGACGTTCCCCGGCTCCGGGCAGTCCATCGTCTACTGCTCCGAGGTTGTGCCCCAGCTCGACACTGTGCAGCTCGATACGTACCACGGCTCCGAGTTCCTTGACGCCCATGCGCAACTGGTGAAGTACCAGAAGGTTCTGGACCTCATGGAGGCCTGTGCCCTCAGCCAGGCGAAGTCGCGTGATCTCATTGCCCGTATCGAAAAGGAAGCCTGAGAGGAAGCGCCATGTCAGATCTCAACTGGCAGAAGTCCAGCTACAGTTCCGAGTCAGCCAACTGCCTCTACCTTGCCGCAGGCCCCGACCGCAGCATCAAACTCCGCGAAAGCGATGAGCCCGACGTCGTCATCACCACAACGCCCGGCAAGATCCGCGCCCTTCTGCGCGGCATCAAGGAGGGCGAGTTCGACCACCTGACAAGGTAGTTCCTCCTCGGGCGGGCCGCCTGCGCGTACCGAGAAGCGACGAGGGCCTGCCGGCTGTCCGCTATCTCATGCGCGAACTCGAACTCCTGCGTGAGCCTTCCCCCGCTGCCCTCGACCGCCAGCGGCGGGCCCACCCCCGTCCTCTCGCTGCCCGCCCCCACGGTGGTGGGAGCGGGGCCTTCGTCCCCTCTGTGCGAACCGCTTCCGCTACGGGGCCGGCTCCCCCTTCGCCGCCGGGATCGGCTCGGTCGCCCGGAACCGGGCCGAGGCCGGGTCGGCCAGCGCGGACGGTGCGGTCTGCTCGGCGGCCGGCACCGGCGAGGGCGCGATCACCACGCCGGTCGCCCCGGCCGCCGCCGGGACCTCCTCCTTGACCTTGATCCCGGCCTGGTCGAAGGCCACCTTCAGCCGCTGGCGCAGCGCCCGGGAGACGGAGGCCGCCTTGCCCGGGGCCGTCCGGGCCTCGACCCGCACCACCACCGAGTCCGAGGCGACCGACTCCACGCCCAGGATCGACACCGGGGCCCAGATCAGCTCGTCGTACGGGGCCTCCTTGGCCATCTCCTCGGCCGTCGCCAGGATCAGCTCCTCGACCCGGACCAGGTCCTCCTTGTACCCGACCTGCACGTCCACCGAGGCGGTCGCCCAACCCTGGCTCATGTTGGCGATCCGCTTCACCTCGCCGTTGCGGATGTACCAGATCTCGCCGTTCGCGCCGCGCAGCTTGGTCACCCGCAGGCCGACCTCCAGCACGGTGCCGGTGGCCACCCCGGTGTCGATCTCGTCGCCGACGCCGTACTGGTCCTCCATGATCATGAAGACCCCGGAGAGGAAGTCGGTGACCAGGTTGCGGGCGCCGAAACCGATCGCCACACCGGCCACACCGGCGCTCGCCAGCAGCGGCGCCAGGTTCACCCCCAGCGCGGAGAGCACCATCAGCGCCGCCGTGCCCAGGATGGAGAAGGAGGCCACGCTGCGCAGCACCGAGCCGATCGCCTCCGAGCGCTGCTGGCGCCGCTCCGGGTTCACCACCCCGGTGTTGGCCAGCAGCCCGCCAAGCCGGCTCTCCTCCTGGTGCTCGGAGGTGCGCGCCATCCGCCCGATCAGCTGGGTGATGAGCTTGCGCACCACGGCCCGCAGCACCAAGGCCAGCACGATGATGAAGACGATCCGCAGCCCGGAGGCCAGCCAGCCCTGCCAGTGGGTGTCGAACCAGCTGGCGGCCTGCCGGGTGGTGTCCGAGACCTCCTGCGCGCTGGTCGGGATCCGCAGGTCGAGCTCGGGCAGCTGCGCGGTGGGGCTGGGGGCCGGCGTCGGGGTGGTGAGCGTCGAGGACGCGTCGGACGGACCGGTGGCACCGGAGCTGAACACGTGCGGACCTTCCTGGCTGGCGTGCGTGGCGGGCCCGCACCGCCGAGGAGCGGCCCGCGGACCGTGAGCGTCAGCCTATCCGCCGTCGGACGCCCGCCGGGACGCGCGGGAAACCTCCCGCGAGGGTGGTCGAGGGCGTACGGAACGTACCGAACGCCCCGTCAACGCACCCGTACGCTCCCCCCGCACCCGGACTCCGAGGCCGTCCGGGCCAGTCGGGGCACTGCTCCGGACGGCCGATCCGTGCCCCCGGAGGGACCCCCGGCAGGGTCACCGGGGCGGGCCGCTCCGCCACCCGGGTGCAACCCGACCTTCCCCCGGGCATACCGGCTATGACCGAGACCACACCCGGAGTTCACGCAAGGTCCGTTACACAGGAGTGGTGGCGCCGTACAAAGGCGTAAGGCGACACTGGGGGAGATCGCGCACGAGTGGCGCGATCCAACCGCTCGTCCCGGCGCGAGCCACGCGCCGCAGGCGTCCAAGGAGGCATCCGTGCCGCATGTCCTGGTCCTCAACGCGTCCTACGAGCCACTCGGCGTCGTATCGATGCGCCGCGCACTCATCCTGGTCCTCAACCACAAGGCGGTCAGCCTGGAGGACTCGGAAGTCACTCTGCACAGCGCCACCAGCGCCCTTCCGGCGCCGTCCGTCGTCCGACTGACCCGCTTCGTGCGGGTCCCGTTCTGCGGGCCCGTCCCGCTCACCCGCCGGGCGCTGTTCGCCCGCGACCACGGCCGCTGCGTCTACTGCGGGGCCGCCGCCACCAGCGTCGACCACGTCATCCCGCGCAGCCGCGGTGGCCAGCACCGGTGGGACAACGTGGTGGCGGCCTGCCGCCGCTGCAACCACACCAAGGCCGACCGCCACCTCACCGAACTCGGATGGCGGATGAAGCGACCACCCGCGCCGCCCAGCGGCCTGGCCTGGCGCATCATCGGCACCGGGATCAAGGACCCGCGGTGGCGGCCCTACCTGGAGCCCTACGGCGGCGCGGACCAGCTGCGCGCCCCGCAGTGGGGCGAGTACGAGCACCACGACCGCACCGAGCAGCCGGTCCACCCCGTCCCGCTCGGCCGGGCGCACCCCGCCCACCCGGCCCCCGTCCGCCGCGGCGAGCAGCCCGAACCGCTCTCCGCCTGACCCAGCTCCACAAGGGCCCGCCCGTCACACCGTCGGTACGCGCCTCATGGGCCGCCGAGCCCCCCGCACCGGGGAGCCGGCGGCCCGCCGCGTTCCCGGCCCGCTACGGCTTGGTCGCGGCCCCGCCCGCCACCGGGGGCGCCGCCTGGGTGCCCGGTGCGCCGCCGGGCTGGGCGATCTGGCCGCCCGGGGGCTGCGGCGCGGCCGGCGGGGTCACGGCGTACAGCTCGACCCCCCACAGCGAGTAGCCGTACTTGGTCGCCCGCGCCACGCCCTGCACCCGGACGTACCGGACCCCGGGCGCGTCGAAGCGCACCGTCTCGTCGCCGCCCTTGCCGTTGTCCACCGTCGCCGCGTCGGTCCAGCTGTTCCCGTCCGCCGAGACCTGGATCCGGTACGAGGCGGCGTACGCGGCCTGCCAGTGCAGCACCGCAGCGCCCAGCCGGGTCGCCTGCGGCAGCTCCAGCCGCACCCAGGCGTCGTCCTTGGCCGGCGAGGACCAGCGGGTCTTCGGGTCGCCGTCGGTGACCGCCGAGGCCGGGAAGCCCGCCGTCTCGTCGCCCGAGGAGGTGGCCTTCGCGCCGACCGCCAGGTCCGGACCGCCGGTGGGCGGCACCACGTGCACCTGGAGCACCTGCCGGACGGTGGTGCCGCCGGCCACGAACTGCACCGGCACCCGGTACGTCCCGGACGGCGTCTCCGCGGTGGCGCTGACCAGCAGCGGTACGCCCACCCGGCCGCCGCGCGGCACGCTCACCGGGCCGGCCGGGGTCACGGTCAGGCCCTTGGCGGCGGCCGGCACCTCGGTGCGCAGCTCGCCGGTGGTGCCCTCGGGGCGGCCGGCCTCCACGGTGGCCCGGGTCTGGACCGGTGCGGACGCGCCGGTGACCACGTCCAGGGCCGCGTCGGAGAGGCTGAGCCGGGCCGCCGGGGCGTCCGCGTACCAGGGGATCACCTGGTTGACCACCGGCGGGTCGCCGCCGGGCCGCCAGGTCAGCCGGAACGCGTCGGCGGCCTGCCCGCCGGCCGGCAGCTCGTTGTAGCCGGGCTGCACGGTGCCGATGTCGGCCCAGGTACCGTCGGCCCGGCGCACCGCGACGGTGGCGGTGGCGCGCACGGCCGGGTCGGTCAGCACGGTGAGCCGGTCCAGCGGACGGGCCGCGCCGAGCTCGACGACGAGCGGCTCGTCCTGCGCGGTCGGCGCCTTGGCGGCCCGGTACGCGGTGTCCGGGTTGCCGTCCAGCACGGCGGCGGCGGAGGAGCCGGGCGCGGCGTCGGGACCGCCGCTGACGCTGGCCGGGGAGTCGTCCGGCGCGGTGACGGTGAACTCGCGCACCGCGACGGCGGTCTTCTGCGCGGCGGTGGCCCGCAGCCGCACCGCCCGCACCACGGTGCCCGGCGGGAGCTGGGCGCTGACCGTCTTCTGGTTCCTGACGGTGGCGAGCTGCTTCCAGCCGCCCTCGCCGGTGGAGTACTCCAGCACGCCGTCGCGGATGTAGTCCTCCGCGGCGGTCCGGGCGTCCGGGCCGTTGCCCCAGCCGCCCATCAGCACCGTCACGCCGCTGACCGGGCGGCCCGCGCCCAGGTCCAGACCGACCGCGTCGCCGGGCTGCGGGGGAGCGGAGCTCCAGTAGAAGGTGTCGGCCAGGCCGTCGGCCATCAGCGCCGGCAGGTGGTCCTGCGCGGTGCCCATGGTGCTGGTCGGGGTGACCGCGCCGCCGCCCACGCCCGACCAGTTGTCGGCGGCGCGCACGGCCCGCTCCAGGAACGGGCCGAGCACCCCGGCGCCGACGGTGGCCGGGGCCCGGTCCAGCTGCTCGCGCAGCCGGTTGAGCTCGACCCGGGCCTTCCAGGCCGCCGTGCCGTCGCCGCCGCGCTGCGCCAGCAGCATGTCGAGGGCGGCCTGCCCGGCCAGCCCGTAGTCGCGCAGTGGGCCCAGCCAGGGCGCGGCCTCGCCGGCCAGCTGGGTGGTGGCCGGGGTGCCGGCCAGGGTCCGCTGGGCGGTGGCCATGGTGGCGAAGGCGTCCCGCAGCGGGGCGGCGGCCTCGACCAGCCTGGCGAGGTCGGGGGCGGCGCCGGAGGTGGGCTCGGCGGCCGCCCAGAAGCGGTCCAGCAGCGGCGTCAGATAGCCGGACTCCTGCTTGGACAGCGGCGAGGAGGTGCTGTTCCCGGCCAGCGCGGTGACCGCGGACAGCGCGGTCCCGGCGGGCGTCGGGGCGGCGCCGGTCGGTCCGGCCAGCGAGCGCACGGCGGCCTGCCAGGACTCCTCCGGGCGGTACCCGGCCGGGTTCCAGGCGAAGTCACCGGCCGTCGAGAGGGCTATCCGGGAGGCCACCGGCTGCTGCATCGCGCCGGTCAGCAGTGCCGCCGAGCGGGTGGCCACCTCCGGGTCGCGCCCGCTGTAGGCGCCGAGGAAGAGCCGGTCCGGGGTGGCGTCGTTGACCGGGTAGTTGTCCATGGTGAGCAGCGGGTGCCCGTACAGCCCGGCGGTGTCCGAGGCCTGGGTGCCGGTGATCTTCTCCGGGATCACCCCGACCCCGCTCCAGGCCACCTGCACACCCTCCGGCAGTGCCGCCGCCAGCGCCTTGCGGTACGGGGTGGAGCCCTGCTGGTGGTACTCGGTCGGGACGACGGACAGCGGCGCCAGGCCCGGGTTCTTCGCGATCAGCCGGTCCTGCACCTTCTTCACCAGCGCGGCCTGGGCCTTGGCGGCCGCGGCCGGCCCGGTGCCGTACTCGTCGCGGTCGTCGCCGCAGTGCCACTCGTCGTAACTGACGTCCAGGAACTGGAGCTGGAAGGCGGTGAAGCCGAGCTTGCGCAGCCCGTCCAGCTTGTTCACCAGCGCGTCCACGTCCTTGCCGGAGCTGAAGCACAGGGACTGCCCCGGGTCGATCGCGTAGCCGAGCGTGACGTGGTTCTGCCGGGCCCGGAAGCCCAGCTCGCGCAGCTCCTCGGCCTGGGCCTGGGGGTAGGCGTTGCGCCAGCGGGAGAGCCGGTACGGGTCGTCACCGGGGGCGTAGAGGTAGAAGTTCTGCTTGGAGCGGCCCAGGAAGTCGACCTGCTCCAGTCGCTGCTGGGCGGTCCACGGGGTGCCGTAGAAGGCCTCCGCGGTGCCGCGCACCGGCGCGCCGGTCGGCCAGTCCCGCAGCGTGATCCCGGGCAGGCCGAGCCCGGCCGCACCCGGCGCCTGGCCCTGCCCGGCCGGTACGGCGGCCAGCAGCTGACGCAGGCTCTGCGCGGCGTAGAAGGTGCCGGTGGCGTCCACGCCGGCCAGCACCACGGCGCCGTACGTCCCGCCGCCCTGGGCGGGCAGCTGACCGGCCGACAGCACGTACCCTCCGGCCGGCATCCCCGCGGTCGAGGGCGCGGCGCCCTCCTTGCCGCCCGCCGCGACCGCCAGCTGCCCCAGCACCCGGCCGGCCTGGCCGTCCGCGCCCTCGCCGGGCCCGCCGACGTACACCACCAGCGCGCCGGCGGCCGGCGTCCCGCCGTCCGGCTGCGGCGTCACCTCGCCCGCCCCGGCGACCTCCAGCACCTCCCGGACGGCCCGCACCGCGCCGAGGTCCACCTTGGGCGCGGTCACCAGCGTCACGGCGGACGGCACCGCGACGGGCCTGCCCGCCACCGTCTGCTCCTGCGGCTTCGGGAACACCTTCGGGTCGGTCACGCTGCCCAGCGGCGTCTGCGGCGCGCTGCTCACCACGTTCGGTGCCGAGGGCGCCGCGTGCGCCGTCGACGGCAACGAGCCGGCCAGCAGCCCGCCGACCACCGCCGCGGCCGCGACCCCGGCCGCGATCTGCATCGTCCGCCGCCCCGGCCGCCCCGCGGCCCGGTCCGTCCGCTCCTCCCGCATCGACGCCAACAGCGGCTCCGTCCCCTTGAGGTCGGCGATCAGCCGGTCCGCCGCCCGCGGCGCCAGCTGACGGCACGTCCGCGCCGTCGCCCGCCGCGCCACCACCGCCGCGGGGTGCTGCAACACCTCCCGCAACGCCGGACTCTGCTCCAGCTGCGACCGCAGCCGCCGCCCGGCCGCAACGGACACTCGGGCTTGCACAGGAGCCTCCTCGCCAGGCCACGACCACATCGTCCGCAACCCCACCAGCTGGCTAATCCGGTGTCAACGTCGCCGACGGCTATGACTGCTTTGCCCCTATTTGTCGCTCTGCCTGAATCGCCTCCGAC
>NZ_JBHVFE010000393.1:0-8486 GCF_042801945.1 Kitasatospora sp. NPDC057542 | reverse complement strand
GGTCACGGGTGAGGACCGTGACCGCACCGCGAACTCGTCACCCCGCGGAGGTGATCCGCGTCACACCGATGCGGTGGCCCGGCGGCGGCGTCGTCCGGCGGGCGGGGTGGGGTCGGCGTTCCAGGCGGCGACGGGGTTGCCGAGCCAGCGGGTGGCGCCGGGGACGTTCTCGCCGCGCATGACCAGGGAGGCCGGGCCGACGGTGGTGCCGGCGCCGAGGGAGGAGTTGAGCAGGACGATGGAGTGCGGGCCGGTGGTGGAGCCGGCGGCGAGGTGGACGGGGCCGAGCCGCATGACGCGGTCGTGGAAGAGGTGGGTCTGCAGGACGGTGCCGCGGTTGACGCTGGCGCCTGCCTCGACGGTGACCAGGTCCGTCTCGGGCAGCCAGTGGGTCTCGCACCACACGCCGCGTCCGATGCGGGCGCCGAGGCTGCGCAGCCACGCGTTCAGGTAGGGGGTGCCGGTGATGGCGTGGCCGCCGAAGGGCATGGCGAGTTCCTCGACGAAGGTGTCGTAGAGCTCGTTGCGCCACACGAAGGAGGACCACAGCGGGTGTTCGGCGACGCGGAAGCGACCGACGAGCAGCCACTTGGCGGCGGTGGTGACGGCGCAGGCGACGACGGCCGCGGCGATCAGCACCAGTCCGGCGGCGCCGAGGGCCGCGCCGATCCCGTACTCGTCGCGCAGTTCCTGCAGGACCACCAGGACGAGGTCGCCGAGCAGGGCGGCGAGGACGATCGGCAGCAGCCGGCAGAGCTCGACGCCGGCGCGCGCCCACATCAGACGCCGGGGCGGGTTGTAGGTGAGGCCTTCGGCGCCGGTGTCGGCGACGCGGGGCAGGGCGAACGCGGGGCGGCCGAGCCAGGAGGAGCCTTCGGGGACGTGGGCGGGGGTGTCGGAGAGCACGCCGACCAGGGAGTTGTCGGGCAGGTGGCGGTCGGGGCCGACGATGCCGGAGTTGCCGACGAAGGAGCGGCGTCCGACATAGGAGGAGCCGAGGTGGAGCCAGCCGCCGCGCAGTTCGTAGGGGGCGACGAGGGTGTCGTCGGCGAGGAAGGCGCCGTCGTCGACCCGCATCAGGCCTGGCAGGGCGAGCACGGTGGAGGCCTCGACGCGCCGGCCGACGCGGGCGCCGAGCAGGCGCAGCCACACCGGGGTGAAGAGGCTGGCGTAGAAGGGGAAGAGGGTGCGCCGGGCGGTGTCGCCGAGGCGGCTGACGGCCCAGGCGCAGAAGGCGACGCGGCCGGTGGCGGGGTGGAAGCCGGGGCGCAGCGGGCGGGAGAGGAGGCGGATGAGCAGCGCTATCAGGGTGGCGTAGCAGGCGAAGGCGAGGGCGGCGAGAGGGATGGTGGCGGGCAGGAGTTGGACGAGGGCGTCGGACAGGGTGGCGTCGGTGTCGATCATCGGGTAGACGATGAGCAGGGCGGGCAGGGCGGCGATGACCGGGACGAGGCCGAACAGTGCGAACCCGAGGCCGTAGGCGAGGTTCCAGCCGCGGGAGTCGGGGGCGGCGGCGGTGGGCCAGTCGGCGAAGGGCTCGGCGGCGGGGCGGGCCGGGGAGCCGTACCAGTGTTCGCCGGGCGGGACGGTGGCGGTGACGCAGGAGCCGGGGGCGATCTCGGCGCGGGCGCCGATGCGGGCGCCGGGCATGAGGGTGGCGCGGTGGCCGATGCGGGCGCCTTCGCCGATGTCGATGTGGCCGAGGTGGAGGGTGTCGCCGTCGAGCCACCAGCCGGCGAGGTCGACTTCGGGTTCGACGGAACTGTGGGCGCCGAGGCGGGCGAGGCCGGTGACGGGGGGCAGGGTGTGGAGTTGGACGCCGGGGCCGACGCGGCAGCCCAGGGCCCGGGCGTAGCGGCAGGCCCAGGGGGTGCCGGCGAGGGCGGCGGTGCCGAACATGGTGGTGTAGCGTTCGGCGGCCCACAGGCGCAGGTGGACGTGGCCGCCGCGGGGGTGGCTGCCGGGGCGGATGCCGGCGGTGAGGAGGCGGGCGCCGGCGGAGGCGAGCAGGGTGCGGCCGGGGGCGCTGTAGAGGAGGAGGAGTCCTGCGGCGACGGGCCACCAGGAGCTGTGCGGGGCCCAGGTGAGGTGGCCGCCGGTGAGGTTGTCGAGGGCGATCAGGACGAGGATCCAGCGCAGTCCGGCGAGGGTGAACATGCCGAGGAGCACCAGGGTCTGCCACAGGCCGGCGCTGCGGGGGGTGCGGCGTACGGTGCGGCTGCGGGGCGGCGCCTGGGTGGCCGTCCGTTCGGATGCGGCTGTCGGGGTGAGGGTGTCGAGGTAGGTGGCGAGGTCGGCGAGGACGGGGTGGGCGTAGAGGTCGGCGACGGAGACGCCGTTGTGGCGGGTGCGCAGTTCGGAGACGAGTCGGGCGGCGGTGAGGCTGGAACCGCCGAGGGCGAAGAAGTCGTCGTCGGCGCCGGGGCGCATGCCGAGCAGGCGTTCCCAGTGGCCGGCGAGCCAGCCGGCGGTGCCGTCCGGTTTCTCGGCGGGAAGGGCGCCTCCGGTGGTGGCGAGCGGCCAGGGCAGGGCGCCTCGGTCGACCTTGCCGGAGGTGCGGGTGGGCAGGGAGTCGACGAGGGCGAGGACGGGCACCAGCGGAGCGGGCAGGCGTTCGAGGAGCTGCCGGCGGGCGGTGGTGAGGTCGCAGGTGGTGCCGGGCTGGGCAACGAGGTAGCCGACGAGCAGGTCGGCGCCGGCGGGGGTCTTGCGGACGGCCGCGGCGGCGGCGCGGACGTGGGGCAGGGCCTGGAGGGCGGCGTCGATCTCGCCGAGTTCGATGCGGCGGCCGCCGAGTTTGATCTGGTCGTCGGCGCGGCCGAGGAAGACGAGGCCTTCGGGGTCGTTGCGGACGAGGTCGCCGCTGCGGTAGACGCGGGGTGAGGCGAGGGCGGGGTGGGCGCTGAACTTCTCGGCGTCCTTGGCGGGGTCGAGGTAGCGGGCGGTGCCGACGCCGGTGATGAGCAGTTCGCCGCTCTCGTACCAGGGGACGGGGTTGCCGGCCTGGTCGACGACGGCGATCTCCCAGCCGTCCAGGGGGGCGCCGATGCGCACGGGCTCGCCGGGGAGCATGCGGGCGGCGGTGGCGACGACGGTGGTCTCGGTGGGGCCGTAGGTGTTCCAGAACTCGCGGCCGTCGACGGCGAGGCGGTCGACGAGTTCGGCGGGGCAGGCCTCGCCGCCGACGATGATCAGGCGTACGGCGTCCAGGCATTCCTGCGGCCACAGGGCGAGCAGGGTGGGGACGGTGGAGATGGCGGTGATGCGCCGCTCGACGAGCCAGGGGCCGAGGTCGGTGCCGGCCTTGACCAGGGCGCGGGGGGCGGGGACGAGGCAGGCGCCGTGGCGCCAGGCGAGCCACATCTCCTCGCAGGAGGCGTCGAAGGCCACCGACAGGCCCGCGAGGACGCGGTCGCCGGGGGCGAGCGGCTGCTGCCGGAGGAAGAGGCGGGCCTCGGCGTCGACGAAGGCGGCCGCCGAGCGGTGGGTGACGGCGACGCCCTTGGGGCGGCCGGTGGTGCCGGAGGTGAAGATGATCCACGCGTCGTCGGCCGCCGCGGGCCAGGCGGGGCGGCCGCGGGGACGGGTGGCGGCCGCGGCGTGCAGGCTGCGCCCGGGGCCGAGGACGGCGCAGACGGCGGCGTCCTGCCAGATCATCTCGGCGCGTTCGTCGGGGTCGTCGGCGTCCACGGGGACGTAGGCGGCGCCGCAGCGCATGACGGCGAGGATGGCGATGTAGAGGTCGGCGGTGCCGGAGGGGATGCGGACCCCGACCCGGTCGCCGCAGCCGATGCCGTGGCCGGCCAGCTGCCCGGCGAGGGTGTCGACCTCGCGCAGCAGGGCGCGGTAGTCGAGGACGGTGTCGCCGGTGTCGAGCGCGGGCGCGTGGGGGTACGCGTCGGCGGTGGCGGCGATGATGTCGAGCAGGCTGCGGGGGTGGGCGGCCTGGGCCACCGGCCAGCCCGCCGCGGGGCCCGGGTGGGGGCGGTGCAGCGTGCCTGGGCCGGCCGTGTCGTGGCGTGCGTCCATGGATGGGTTTCCTCGGCTCCGGGGTTTCTGGGGGCGCGTACGGGTGTGACGCCGGGTGAGGCCTTTGTCGCCTACGGGGACAGCGCCCACTCACCATGACTCCGCTGGGAGTCAGCTGGATGCAGCGAAGGGCGATCAAAGGAAATTCTCATCATCGATGCCACACAGGGGCGGCAACGGCATGAATCGAAAGATATTTCGTGGGTTTTCGATCGTTTTCGCTGGTGAAGAGTAATCGCCGAATACCGAAGGAGCGCGACGGGAGGGGGAAGAGTGATGAACGGCATGGCGTCCGGAACGGTACCGGTAATGAGGGGGCCGCTACCGAATCGGGGGGTTCTGGTCGGATCATCGGCCTGTTCACGGTTTTCACATCTTCGTGTGGGAGTCTTCCGCGCCCCTCACCGCGGCTCCTTCCTGTGAGCGGGCTGGGCAACGGCCCCTCAGGCTGGGATTCCGCTGACGGCGGCGGGTCCGGGAACAGCCATCAAAGGGCCGAAGTTGGCCGGAAAACGGGTCCGCTCGTCTGGTATGTGGCGTACGGCTCGAACCTACACGCCGCCCGCCTGGCCTGCTACTTGCGCGGGGGTCGCCCGAACGGCGGAACGCAGGACTACCCCGGCTGCCGCGACCGGCGCCCGCCGCGCCGGGCGGTGGCCACCGCGCTGCCGGGCACGCTCTACTTCGCCGGGCGCTCGCTCACCTGGGGCGGCGGCTCGGCCTTCTACGACCCGGCGGCCCACGGCGACGTCCCGTGCCGCGCCTACCTGTTGACGGTCGGCCAGTTCAGCGACATCGCCGCCCAGGAGATGCTCCGCTCCCCCGGCACCGACCTCGACCTCACCCCGGCACTCACCACCGGACGCGCCGAGCTCGGCCCGGGCCGCTACGAAACCCTGCTGCACGTCGGCGAGTTGGACGGGCACCCGCTGCTGACCTTCACCGCGCCCTGGGGCGTGGCCGGCGCCGAACTCAACGCCCCCGCCCCGCCCTACCTGCGCACCCTGGCCGCGGGTCTGGCCGAGTCCCACGGCTGGGGCCCCTGGCGCTCGGCCGGCTACCTCGCCACCCGCCCGGGCGCGTCCGGGCACTGGACCCCGCGGGCGGTGGCGGCGGTGCTGGGCTGAGCGGGGGCACGGGCGGGGAGGCGGGCGGGAGTCAGACGTTCGCGGAGCGGCACGGTTCGAGGCCGGACGGGCACAGCTCGGGCTCCGGGAACGCGGTGGAGCCCGGGGTCTCGGTCGGCTGCGGGGACCGCGGCGGGTCGTCCGAGGTCCGTACGGGCTCGGCGTAGGCGTACTGGACGACGTGATCATGCCCGGCCCGAGGACCCGGGAGTGTCCGGGAACGGTAACGGCCGCCCGACGACGGGGCCCGGGTATGTCAGGCGTGCGGCGTCCAGAAGTCGACCAGCCGGCCGGCACCGTGCTCGACGGACTTCCAGCTGCCCTGGAACGACAGGACCGCGATGGCCGAGGTCGGGAAGCCGGAGCGCATCCGTGACATCAGGTCCCCCTCCGCCTCGCCCGCCAGGGCGTCGGCCAGTGCTTGGATGCCGGGGTTGTGGCCGACCACGACCAGGTCCCGCACCTCGTCGGACACCTCGTTGAGGATCGCGATGAGCTCCCCCACGCTCGCCTCGTAGATGCGCTCCTCGTGGACGGTCCTCGGCTTGGCCGGGAGTTCGGCAGCCATGAGCTTCCAGGTCTCGCGGGTCCGCGCGGCCGTCGACACCAGCGCGAGGTCGGGGGTGACGCCGCTGCCGGCGAGCCGGCGGCCGGCCGCCGGCGCATCGTTGCGGCCCCGCTCGGCGAGCGGGCGCTCGTGGTCGTCCACGTCGGGGTGCGCGGACTTGGCGTGGCGGACCAGGACGATCCGGTGCGTCGTCTCCTCGGACATCGGCTTCTCCCTCTCGCCCGGCAACGGGCGGTTCACGACAGCGACGGGGCACGGGCCCCAGCAGCGAAGATCGTGGCAGCCCGCGCCCGCACCGACGGTCCGTCGACCGGGATGCACCGGCGATGTTCACCCCCACGGATGACGGACCGGCCCGGTTCAGGCCGGGGCCGCTCGGCGGCGCGGCGCCGCCGCAGGTGCTGCGGCAGCCGTACCGTCGACCGGCCCCGGTCTCCCATCGCCCCTGCCCTGCCGGTCAGTTGAGGAAGGGCTCGGGTCCGAAGCGCCCCCAGGCGACGAAGGCGGCCAGCAGGATGTAGACCGCGTCCACCGCCACCAGCCGGTATTCCCGGCGGCGCATCCGCACCGCCGCCGCCCCAGCCATCAGCAGCACCAGCCCGACGGCCGCCAGCGGCACGAACACCGGCGCGATGCCGAGCACGGCGGGCAGCACCAGCCCCACCGCCGCCAGCACCTCGACGGCGCCGATGGCCTTCACCCCTCCCGCGCCGAAGTCCTCCACCCAGCGGCCACTGGAACCGGCGGCGGCGATCCTCTCCTTCGGCGCGACCACCTTGAGCACGCCACCGAGCAGGTAGACGGCGGCCAGCAGCCCGGCCACGATCCACAGCGCAACGTTCACCGCGCCCTCCTTCCCTTCACCGGCAGGTCGAGCCGGTCAGTGCTGGTACATGCCGACCTCGTAGCCACCACCGGGCTGACGGATCATCACATTGCCCCGGTTGAAGGCGTTGATGAGCGCGATCACGCAGACCAGCGCCGCGAGCTGCTCCTCGTCGTAGTGCTTGGCGGCGTTCGCCCAGACCTCGTCGCTCACCCCGCCGGCCGCGTCCGCGAGCCGGGTGCCCTCCTCGGCGAGCTCCAGCGCGGCACGCTCGGCGTCGGTGAACACCGTGGCCTCGCGCCAGGCGGCGACCATGTTCAGGCGCACCGGGTCCTCCCCGGCGTGCACCGCCTCCTTGAAGTGCATGTCGACGCAGGCGCCGCAGCCGTTGATCTGGCTGGCGCGCAGCCGCACCAACTCCTGGACGGCGTACGGCAGGCTCGACTCGGCGATGGGCTTGTTGGCCGCGATCAGGTGCTTGAAGACCTTGCTCAGGACCGGGTTGGCGAAGACGTTGAGGCGGGGTTCCATGGTGTACTCCTCGGTCGGTGTCCCTTTGCTGCCCTTGAAGACAGAACAGCCCGCCGCTTTGTGACGTCCCCCCGCCACCCGGGCGCCGTGACCCGCGCCACACCACCCGCCCGTGAGCCCCGACGGGCCTCGGATAACCTGCTGGCCACGGTCCGGAAAGGGGGGTTCCATGATGGGATCGACGGATGTGGCGGGCGCGGCCGGGTACCGGCCACTGCTGTTCTCCATCGCCTACGGCATGACGGGTTCGGTCGGTGACGCCGAGGACCTCGTCCAGGACACCTTCCTCGGCCTGACCCGCGCCGCCCGGGCCGGCACCGCGATCACCGACCCCAAGGCGTACCTCACCACGGCCGTCACCCGGCTGGGCATCAACCACCTGAAGTCCGCCCGGGTGCGCCGCGAGGCCTACGTCGGCGAGTGGCTGCCCGAGCCCGTCGTCGCCACCGCCGAGCGCCCCGGACCGGCCGAGCACGCCGAGCTGGCGGACGCGCTGTCGATGGCGTTCCTGGTGCTGATGGAGGCCCTCTCCCCGGTCGAGCGCGCGGTGTTCACGCTGCGCGAGGCGTTCGGGTACGGCTACCCGGAGGTGGCGGAGATGGTCGGCAGGAGCGAGGCGAACTGCCGTCAGATCTTCGCCCGCGCCAGGAAGCGCCTCGCGCCCGCAGCCGCCCCCGAGGACGGCCCCGCCCTGCCGGCCCCGGCCCGCCGCGCGGAAGGCGACGAGTTGGCCCGCCGCTTCTTCGAGGTCGCCGAGGGCGGGGACCTGGACGCCCTGCTCGGCATGCTCGCCCCCGACGTGGTGCTCCAGGGCGACGGCGGCGGCAAGGCCCGCGCACTCGCCCACTCCCTGACCGACCCTCGCCGCGTCGCCCAGATGCTGATCGGCGGCCTGCGCCGCATCCTCCGCCTGGGCGCACACCTCGTCCCGGCCCGGGTCAACGGCCGCCCGGGCGCGGTGGTGTACGACGCCGGGCAGCGCGTGGCCAGCGTCATCGAGCTGGACATCGACGCCGACGGCGCGGTGCGGGCGGTCCACGCCGTGTCCAACCCCGACAAGCTCGCCCACCTCGGCCCGGTCTCGGACCTCGGGCTGCTGCCCGCGCCGAAGTGACCCCGTCCCGGTGCCGGTGTTGGTGCCGGCCACGATCCAGGAGCCGCTACTCGGGCGGAGGAACACCGCTGCCCGGCCGGGCCAGTGGCTATACTCCCCCATTCGATCAAGAAGGCCATCCACGGGGGAAACATGAACAGCCGTCACCTGAGCCGGCTCCGCCGGCTCAACGCCGCGGCTCGCGTCATCGGCCGACGTAACGCCCTGCGCTACCTCGCGCTCGGCGTGGGCGCCTCGCTGGCCGCCGCCTGCGGGGGAAGCAGCGGCGGCAGCACGGGCAGCGGTGACGGC
>NZ_JBHVFE010000392.1:0-8490 GCF_042801945.1 Kitasatospora sp. NPDC057542 | reverse complement strand
GGGCTCGGTCGGCCCCGCGCGCCGACCGGGTGCAGGCGGGCCTGCTGGCCGCGTTGGTGCGGTCCTGGCAGTTCATCCTCGGCACGCTATTGGACATCGCGGGCTTCGCGCTGAGCATCGTCGCCCTGCGCACCCTCCCGCTCTTCCTCGCCCAGGCCGTCACCAACTCCAGCCTGGCCGTCACCGCCGTGGCCGCCGTCTGGCTGCTGGGCGCGCGGCTGCGCCGGGGCGACCTCGCGGGCATCCTGGCCGTGGTCGTCGGCCTGACCCTGCTGGCACTCGGCTCCGGCCAGGAGGGCCGTGACCACGCCGACCCCTCCTTCCACTGGGCGCTGCTCGCCACCACCGCCGTCATGGTGCTCGCCACCGTGGTCCTGGTGCGCCGGCAGGGCGATGCGGCCGCGGCCGGCCTGGGGCTGCTGGCCGGGGTCGGCTTCGGCGTGACCAGCCTGGCCGTGCGGGTCCTGGATGCCTCCGGTCCGGTCTCCGTCCTCACCGACCCGGCCGCCTACGCCCTCGCCGTCGGCGGTCTCGGCGGCTACCTCGCCTACGCCCTGGCCCTGCAGCGCGGCACGGTGACGGCCGCGACCGCCGCCGGGACGGTGACCGAGACCTTCGGCCCGGCGCTGGTCGGCGTGCTGGCGCTCGGGGACGCCGCGCGCCCGGGGTTCGAGTGGTGCGCGCTGACGGGCTTCGCGGTGGCGGTGGGCGGCACCTTCGTGCTGTCCCGCTTCGGCGAGCTGGAGGGCGAGTCCGCCGAGCTGTCCGCCCGGCACCGGGACGCCGGCGCGGAGCCCTCCGTCCGCCCCGGTAGCCCGGACGGCTCCGCCATGCGAAGGTGACTTGCCGGACAAAAAGGACGGCGACACGGCCACAGAGCGGCAGGTGCCCGATGGCGGAGGAGCCCGACTCCCGACCCCGGCGGTCGGACCCGAAGGGCCCCGTGGAGGGGGTCACGGCCCCCAAGGCCCCCACGGGGCCGACGAGCCCCACGGACCCGACGGGCCCGACGGACCGCCCCGTCGCGCTGATCACCGGCGCCTCCTCCGGGATCGGCCACGCCACCGCCACCCGACTGGCCGACGCCGGCTGGCACACGCTGCTCTCCGGCACCGACCGCACCCGCCTCGACGAACTCGCCGGCCGCACCGGCGGACGAGCCCTGCCCGAGGACCTGAACAGGCCGGACGGCCCGGCCCGCCTCGCCGAGGCCGCCGTGGCCGCGGCCGGCCGGGTGGACGCCCTGATCGCGAGCGCCGGCCTGGGCTGGCGCGGCCCGTACGCGCAGATGCCCTCCGACACCCTGGACCGGATGATCGAGGTCAACCTCGCCGCCCCGCTGCGCCTGGTCCGCCTGCTGCTGCCCGGCATGCTGGAGCGCCGCCACGGCCGGATCGTGCTGATCGGCTCGATGGCCGGCCAGGTCGGCGTGCGCGACGAGGCGGGGTACTCCGCCACCAAGGGCGGGCTGACGATGTTCGCGGAGAGCCTCTGGTACGAGCTGCGCGGCACGGGGGTGGGGGTGCGCCTGGTGCTCCCGGGAGCGGTGGACACCCCGTTCTTCGACCGGCGGGGCACCCCGTACCAGCGCGAGCGGCCGCGCCCGGTCTCGGCGGAGCGGGTCGCGGACGTCGTGGTCGCCACCATCACCACCGAGCGCGACCGGCTCTACGTCCCGCACTGGCTCGGCTTCCCGGCCCGCATCCACGGCGCGGCCCCGGGCGTGTTCCGCCGGATGGCCTCGCGCTTCGGGTGAGCACCGGTTGAGCGCCGCGGCCGCACACCGGGTGAGCCCCGCCGCCGTGCGTCGGCCAGGCACCGCCGCCCCGCGCCCGGGGACGCTCGCCGCCACGGCCCTCGCCGTCGCGGCCGGCGTCGAAGTCCTGCACCTCGCCCCGGCTGCCGTCCGCCTGCCGCCACTGCGCCGCACCCTGGCCCGCCGCACCGCCGGCCACGGCACCGCGCCGGGCCACGTCGCCCTGACCTTCGACGACGGCCCCGATCCGCGCAGCACCCCGTACGTCCTCGACGCGCTGGACGAACTCGGCGCCCGCGCCACCTTTTTCCTGCTCGGCGCGATGCTGGAGCGCGCCCCCGCGCTCGGCCGCGAGCTGGTGCTGCGCGGCCACGAGGTGGCCGTCCACGGCTGGTACCACCGGCCGCAGTGGTACCCGGCCCCCGCCCGCGACCTGCGCGAACTGCGCCGTGCCGCCGAGGCCGTGACCGAACTCTGCGGGGCCCGTCCGCTCTGGTACCGCCCGCCGTACGGTGTCCTGGCCGCAGGCCCGGCCCTGGCCGCCCGCCGTCTCGGCCTGCGCAGCGTGCTGTGGACCGCCTGGGGCCGCGACTGGGCGGCGGGTGCCACCGGCGAGTCCGTCTACGCGACCGCCCGCCCCGGCCTCACCGGCGGTGCCACCCTCCTGCTGCACGACTCCGACTGCACCTCCGCCCCCGACTCCTGGCGCGCCACCCTCGCCGCGCTCCCGCTGATCGCCGACCACTGCCGCACCCACCGGCTGACCCTCGGCCCCCTCCGCGACCACCGGGTGCCGCCGCCCGTCGGCGGGAACCGTCCGGTGTGACGGACACGTCGTCAGGACCGCCGGACACCGGTACCCCCAGCGCACCGGCACGGTGACCGGCACCCTCACCTGCTCGGGCACCATCGGCGTGCGCCGAACCCTCGGCCACCCCGGCCTCACCGGCTTCGGCTATCCCAGTCCCACCCGCCGCAGCGCCGCTCCGAACCCCTCCTGCCAGGCCGCCGGTGTCGCCCCGGTGGACGGCGGGGGCTCGGGGCGGCCGAGCGCGGCCAGGGCGTTGCGGACCACCTCGGCCGGGTGGGCGGTGGCGACGTCGGCGTGGCCGAGTTCCAGCTCGTGCTGGAGGTTGTCGCGTCCGTGCCCCTGCACGATGTCGAGGAGCAGCAGCCGCCGGCCCAGTGCCCGGGCCTCGCTGCAGGTGTCGCCCGAGCTGGTGACCACCAGGTCGGCGGCGGCCATCAGCGCGGGGACGCGCTCGGTGTAGCCGAAGGGGTGCAGCCGGGGCTCGCGGCGCGCGGCACCCCGCAGCCGGCGCTCCAGTTCCCGGTTGTGCCCGGCCACCGCGAGCACGTGCGGTCCGGCGGCGGCCAGCGAGGCGGCGGTTCGGGCGAGCGGGCCGAGCCCCCAGGAGCCCGACATCAGCAGCACGCACGCGGCGCCCGCCGGCACGCCCAGCTCCGCGCGCGCTGCGGCCCGTTCCGGCGGGCCGTAGAACGGTTTCCGCAGCGGCGCCGGCACGACGACGATGTCGGCGTCCGGCCGGTACCGCCGCACCGCACACGCGGCGACCTCCGAGGTGACCAGGAACAGGTCCGTCCCCTCCTGCACCCAGAGCCGGTGCGGCGTCACGTCCGTGCAGAAGACGAAGTGCCGGAACTCCCGCTCCGGTGCCTGCCGCAGCAGCCGGTTGACCGCCGAGGTCGCGGTGGCGAACAAGGAGACCACCAGCTGCGGCCGCTGTGCCCCGATCAGCTCCCGCAGCGCCGGGACCAGCCGGTTGCGGGCCGCGGCGTCGGCGAGCAGGGCGATCCGGGCGCCCGGCCGCAGCGCCGAGAAGTGGAAGGCGTCGTACACCCCGGGAAGGTCGAGCAGCCGGCGGAACACCGCCTCCCCGGCCGCGCCCGAGCGCCGCCCGAGCAGGGCCATGGCGTCGACGGTGCGGGTGGTCCAGCCGTACTCCCGCAGGGTGTCCGCGCAGGCCTGCGCCATCACGTCGTGGCCCTGCCCGAGCGAGCCGGAGACCAGCAGGGCGTGCGGCATCGGACGGCCCCGTCAGGCGCCGGCGGCCGAGCCGACGGTGGCCCGGTACCAGTCCGCGTACCGCCGTACGCCGTCCGTGAAGTGGGTGCTCGGAGACCAGTCCAGCAGCCGCTTGGCCTGTGCCGAGGAGATCCGCCGCCCCGTGTAGTCGGCCTTCCGCCCGTCGATGTGCTCGATGGTGACGGGCCCCAGCAGGCCGTCCACCGTGTCGGCGATGTCCCGCACCGAGACGGCCGTCGAGCCCTCCAGCGCGAAGGTCCGGTCCTCGGCGGCGGGGGAGAGGACCCGGACGTGGGCGTCCGCGAGATCCTCGACGTAGACGAAGTTGCGGCTCTGCCGGCCGTCCCCGGCGATGGTGATCGGCCGCCCGGCCAGCGCGGCCTGGACGAACCGGGCGACGACCAGCTCGTCCCGCATCCGGGGGCCGTACGGGATGCCGTAGCGCAGGATGGTGAAGTGCTGCCCGTAGAGCTCGCGGTAGCTGTGCACCAGCATCTCGGAAGCGAGCTTGGTGGCCACGTACGGATGGCCGCTGTGCTCCAGCTCGATCGGCACGTGTTCGTCCAACTCCTGCTCGCCGCTGTCGAGTTGACCGTCAGCGATGGCGGCGCCGTAGACCCAGACGGTGCTCGCCAGCACGGTCCGGCTCAGGCCGCTGCGCCGGGCGGCCTCCAGGACGGCCTCGGTGCCGTCGATGTTGGTCCGCACCGCGCGGACCGGGTCGGCGCAGACCTGTTCGACGTCGGCCATGGCGGCCAGGTGGTAGACCACCTCGCTGCCGGACAGCGCGGCGGTGAGGGCCTTGAGATTGAGGACGTCGAGCCGCGCGTGCTCGGCGTCCGGGTTGAGGTACTTGTCGGTGGTGTCCACCGCGAGGACGTCGTGGCCGGCCGCGATCAGGTGGTCCACGACGTGTGAGCCGATGAACCCGCAGCCCCCGGTGACGGCTATCCGCACGATCTTGCTCCCTTCGCTCCGGCCAGTCGCCGGTACACCGCGGAGACGGCGTCGATCACCTGCTGCGTCTCGTCCTCGGTCATGTCGGAGTGCACCGGCAGGCAGACCTGCCGCGCGCAGACGTCCTCGGCCACCGGCAGCGGCCCGCGCCGGTACGGGGCGAGCACCGGCTGGAGGTGCAGCGGCAGGTCGTAGACCTCGCCGGACAGCCGCACCCCGTGCTCCTCGGCCACCGCCCGCTTGAACTCCGCGCGGTCCACACCGGACGGCAGCAGCGCCACGTACTTGTAGTAGTTGCCACGGCAGCCGGGCGGTTCGAGCACCGGGTCGAGGCCGTCCAGCCCGGCGAGGGCGGCGTCGTAGCGGCGGGCGACGGCGCGGCGGGTCTCGATGAACTCCTTCAGCCGGCGCAGGTGCACCGCACCGATCGCGGCGTGCGGCTCGCTCATCCGCCAGGCGTAGCCGAGCTTCACGTGGTGGTTGGTGGTGAAGGAGCCCTTGCCCTGGTCGCGGTGGACCCGGGCCTCGTCGCGCAGCTCCGGCGACTCGGTGAGGATCATCCCGCCCTCGCCGCTGGTGGTGACCTTGGTCGGGTAGAAGGAGAAGGCCCCGGCCAGGCCGAAGGTCCCGGCGGCGCGCCCGTCGAAGGTGCTGCCGTGGGCGTGCGCGGCGTCCTCGACCAGCGGGACGCCGCGCCGGTCGCACAGCGCGCGCACGGCGTCGACCTGCGGGCCGATCAGCCCGCCGATGTGCACCAGGACGACGGCGGCGGTGTCCGGGGTGAGCGCCGCCTCCAGGGTCTCGGAGGAGAGCGCGAGGGTGGCCGGGTCGACGTCGGCGAAGACCGGTCGCCCGCCCGCGTGCACCACCGCGCCGGCGGTCGCGTAGAAGGTGACGGCGGGGACGACCACGTCGCGGCCCCGGACGTCGATGCTGCGCAGGATCACCTCCAGCGCCGCCGTGCCGCTGCTCACCGCGACGGCGTGCGAGGCGCCGTGCTCGGCGGCGAAGGCCTGCTCGAAGCGCTCGGTCCACGGACCGAGGGTCAGCGCGCCGGTGGTGAGCATCTCGGTCACCGCTTCGGCGACCGCCGCTCGGTCGCTCTGGTCGAACACGATGCGGGCGGCTGGAACGCCCATGGGGCACCTCCGGCGGCGGGCTGCGAAAGCAGCACCGATCGGGTCGGATCATCCCGAACCGCACGACAGCGGACGGGTCAGGCACATCACGCTACTTCGCCCACCGGTCCGCGGCCCGCGGTCGCCGCCCGCGCGGGTGACCGGAACTGCTTCCGCCGCAGGTCCGGGCACTGCTTCCGGCGTGGGGCGTGCGCTCCTCCGTGCGGGGGAGGGCACTACTGCGTCCGCAGTACGCAAACGGCCTGCGCAGGGACGACGACGGAGTGGGGGTCGGCGATCAAGGATGGGTCATGCTGCGGCGGACCGCGTCCACCAGGACGCCCGGCCGGCCGTGGCGCGTCCGTTTCCGAGAACCGCATCCGAAGGAGTCCGCTCTCCCGTGGCCACGTTCCTCTACCGTCTGGGCCGATGGGCCTTCGTCCGGCGCAGGCTGGTGACCTTCCTCTGGGTCGCCGTACTGGCGGTCGGCGGGGTCCTGGCGGCCAAGGCGCCCGCCGCACCCGACGACGGCTTCGCGATGCCCGGCACGGAAGCGCAGAAGGCCTTCGACCTGATGAACGAGCGCTTCCCCGGCGGCCACGCCGACGGCGCCTCGGCGCGACTGGTGTTCGTCGCCCCCTCCGGCCAGAAGATCACCGCCGCGCCCAACCAGCAGGCGGTCGAGCGGACGGTCGACGAGGTCGCCCGGTCCGAGCAGGTCACCGGCGCGGTGAACCCGTTCACGATGCAGGGCGCCGTCTCCACGGACGGCACCACCGCGTACGCGACCGTGAGCTACTCCGCCAAGGCGGGAGAGGTGTCCAAGGGCGCGACCGACGCCCTGGAACAGGCTGCCCAGCACGGCCGGGACGCCGGGCTCAAGGTCGAGATCGGCGGCAACGCGCTGATGGCCACGGGCGAGGCGGGCGGCAGCAGCGAGGCGATCGGCATGGCGCTGTCGGCCGTCGTCCTGGTGATCACCTTCGGCTCGCTGGTCGCGGCCGGGCTGCCGCTGCTCACGGCGCTGGTCGGCGTCGGCCTCGGCATGTCGCTGATCACCGCGCTCGGCAGCACGCTGGGGCTCTCCGCCACCACCGGCACGCTCGCCATGATGCTCGGCCTGGCGGTCGGCATCGACTACGCGCTGTTCATCGTCTCCCGCTACCGCGCCGAGCTCGCCGAGGGCCGCACGCCCCAGGAGGCGGCCGGCCGGGCCGTCGGCACTGCCGGGTCCGCGGTGGTCTTCGCCGGCCTCACCGTGGTGATCGCGCTCGCCGGCCTCTCCGTGGTCGGCATCCCGATCCTGGCCAAGATGGGCATGGCCGCCGCCGGGACGGTCGTCATCGCCGTACTGGTCGCGCTCAGCCTGGTCCCCGCGCTGCTCGGCTTCATCGGCCGCAAGGTACTGCCCCGCAAGGCCCGCAAGGCCCACGGTGTGGCCCCGGCCGCGAAGGAGAACGGCGGCGCCCGCTGGGCCCGCTTCGTGCTGCGCCGCCCGCTCGCGGTGCTGCTCGGCGGTGTCATCGGCCTCGGGGTGCTCGCCGCCCCGGCGCTCGACCTGCGGCTCGGCCTGCCGGGCGACGAGGCCAAGCCCACCTCCACCACCCAGCGCCGCGCCTACGACCTGCTCTCCGAGGGCTTCGGCCCCGGCTTCAACGGCCCGCTGACGATCCTGGTGGACGTCAAGGGCGCCGCCGACCCGAAGGCCGCCGCGAGCGAGGTCGCCAAGAAGGTCTCCGGTGTGCACGGGGTCATCGCGGTCACGCCGCCGATGTTCAACAAGGAGGGCGACACGGCCCTGCTCAACGCCGTCCCGGCGACGGGCCCGAGCGAGGCCGAGACCAAGGACATCGTGCACGCCATCCGCGGCGACGCCGCCGGCCTGAAGTCGGCCACCGGGGCGACGGTCCTGGTCAGCGGCACCACGGCGATGAACATCGATGTCTCGCAGAAGCTCAGCGACGCGCTGCTGCCCTACCTCGCGGTGGTGGTCGGCCTCGCGGTCATCCTCCTGCTGGTGGTCTTCCGCTCCGTCCTCGTCCCGCTGAAGGCGGCGCTCGGCTTCCTGCTCTCGGTGGTCGCCGCGCTCGGCGCCGTGGTCGCGGTCTTCCAGTGGGGCTGGCTGGCGAACCTGATCGGCGTGGAGCAGACCGGCCCGGTGATGAGCATGATGCCGATCTTCATGATCGGTGTGGTCTTCGGCCTCGCCATGGACTACGAGGTGTTCCTGGTCACCAGGATCCGTGAGGGTTTCGTCCACGGCGAGCAGCCCGGCGAGGCGATCGTCACCGGCTTCCGGTACAACGCCAGGGTGGTCACCGCGGCCGCGTTCATCATGATCGCCGTCTTCGCGGGCTTCATCGGGATGAGCGAACCGATGATCAAGATGATGGGTCTGGGACTCGCTGCGGCCGTCGCCTTCGACGCCTTCGTCGTCCGGATGACCATCGTTCCGGCCGTCCTCGCCCTGCTCGGCCGCCGCGCCTGGTGGCTGCCGGCCTGGCTCGACCGGCTGATACCGGACGTGGACGTCGAGGGCAGCAAGCTGGCGACCGCCGCCCGCGAGTCGGCCCCGGCCCGGGAGTCGGTCACCGTCTAGACCGGCTACCGCC
>NZ_JBHVFE010000391.1:0-8589 GCF_042801945.1 Kitasatospora sp. NPDC057542 | reverse complement strand
GGCGGCCGTTTCGCGTGCCGGTGGTCCGGTGGGTCCGTGGTCCGGTGCGGCCCGTTCGGACCACGGACCGGACCGCTGCCCCGCTGCGGACGCGGGGCCCGGACGCCTCGGATCAGCCGAGCTGCTGCTCGATCGCGCGCAGCTTGCGCTCCAGCGAGTCCAGCTTCGGCATCGACAGGGTGTCGTCGTCGGCCGTCAGGTCGATGGTCGAGCCGCTGCGGGACGACCCGGTGCCGGAGGCCGAGGAGGACGAGTACGACGAGTACGAGGAGCCGACGGCTGCGCGCGGGCGGCGGCCGGCGTCCAGGGAGGCCGGTTCGAGCGAGTCGGTGGACTGGCGCGAGGCCGAGGTCGAGGTGGTGGCGTCGGGACCCGCGGCTAGGGCAGGCTCCGTAGTGCTCGGGCCGTCTCCGGCAGCCGTGAGGGCGGGCACCTGGCGGCCGCCGCGGGCCCGGGCGAGCATGCCGCCCTGACGGGAGATGGCCTTCAGCTCGGCCCGCTCGCGGCGGTCGGCGGTACGGGCGCGGGCCTTGGCGTCCAGCTTCGCCTGGCGCTCCTCGCGCACCTCGTCGACCGCCTCGTCCAGGCTGCGGACGTTCTCCAGCAGCATCAGCGACCAGGCCGCGTAGGTCTCGCGCGGGGCGCGCAGCCAGCGGACGATGCGGATCTGCGGCAGCGGACGCGGGACCAGGCCCTGCTCGCGCAGGGCGGCCTTGCGGGTCTGCTTCAGCGCCCGGTCGAACAGGATGGCCGCCGAGATCGACATGCCGGAGAAGAACTGCGGGGCGCCGTCGTGCGAAATGCCGCGCGGGGCGTGCACCCAGTTGAACCAGGCCGAGGCGATCGCGAACACCCAGACCAGCAGGCGCGAGCCGAGCGCGGCGTCACCGTGGCTGGCCTCGCGGACGGCGAGCACCGAGCAGAACATCGCGGCGCCGTCCAGGCCGAACGGGACGAGGTACTCCCAGCCGCCGGACAGGCCCAGGTTCTCCTTGCCGAAGCCGACCAGGCCGTGGAAGGAGAGGGCGGCGGCGACACCGGCACAGCAGAACAGCAGCGTGTACGAGGAGATGCCGTAGATCATCTCCTTGCGGCGGCGGCGCTCCTCGCTGCGCTCCCAGGAGTCGCCGGACTCGTCCTTCTTCGAGTTCTTGAAACGCAGCGTCGCCATCAGGACGGCGACGAACAGCAGGGCTGCGCCGCCGACGACGGTCCAGACCAGCTGTATGGAGGTCAGGTTCATTGCGGGTCGGGCCTCGGGTTTCCGCAGGGGACAGGATCACAGCGCGACACAGGCGGTCAGGATCAGTCGTGCGGGCACTGCCTGACGGTTCGTTCGTCGCCGCACGGCATGCCCGCCGCGCTCGCGCAGGGGCGGACGGGACACCTGTGCGGCTAGACGATATCGCGTCCGAAGGGGCGGCATGTTACGGGAGGGCGGCTTCCTCCGGCCAATCGACCCGCCGGTCGGGCCGGGTTGGGTAGGGGAGGGGGCGGACGGGGTATCCGACGGCCGGGCCGATGCCCGATCATTGGTCGGCGGACCGTCAGAACGCCTGGCGGGAGCAGGGGGGAGAAGACTGCATGGTCTCGATCTGGGAGTACCTGCGCGGGGGCAAGAGCTACACCTTCGACAACCCCGGCGGTCAGCACAAGGTCACACTCACCAAGTCGTCCCCGCAGCACGCGATCACCGGGTCGGCCGCCACCACCGGCTACCTCTACGTCAACCTGCACTGGACGATGAGCTCCGGCAGTGTCCGGCCGAGCACCCGGGACTCCGTCAAGCGGTTCTTCAGCCCGCGGATCCTGCGGCCGCTGGAGCCGGACTCGGCTCAGAGCAGCGAGCCGGTGAACGTCGACCTCGACCTGGCCTGCATGTACGAGCTCTCCGACGGGACCACGGGCGTGGTGCAGCCGCTCGGCGGGCTCTTCGGCGACCTCCAGAGCGCGCCGTACATCAAGCTCAGCGGCGACGACCAGTACGGGGCGCCGTCCGGCGAGACGATGTACGTCAACCTGGAGAAGAAGGACAAGTTCAAGCGGCTGCTGATCTTCGTCTACATCTACGACGGCACGCCGGCCTTCGAGCAGTCGCACGCGGTGGTCACGATCGTGCCGCAGGCCGGGCCGCGGATCGAGATCAAGCTGGAGGAGCGGGCCCGCGCGGCGCGCTCCTGCGCGGTGGTGCTGATCGAGAACGTGGGGGACAACCAGCTGACGGTGCGCCGCGAGGTGCGGTACGTCAACGGGTTCCAGGCGGACATCGACCGGCTGTACGGGTTCGGGATGCAGTGGCAGCGCGGGTACAAGAGCGACTGACGGCGACCGGCGGTCTCGCGGCGGGGGCCCGGCCCGGACGGGGGCCCGGGTTCGGCGGGGCCGGGGCCGCCGGGCGGCCCCGCCGGGGCGTCAGCGGGGCTGGAACTGCGGGCCCTGCGGGGGCAGCGCGAACTCCTCGCCGGTGGGCGCCGGGGGCTGGGCCGTCGGCGGCTGCGGCGGGACGGGCGGCTGCTGGCCGGTGCCGGGCTGCGGGTAGCCGTAGCCCGTGGGGCGCTGCTGCTGCGGGACGGGCTGGTTCGGCTGGGGGTAGCCGTAACCGCCCGGCTGCGGGTAGCCGTAGCCGCCGGCGGGCTGCTGCTGGGGGTAGCCGTACCCCGTGCCGGGCTGTTGGGGGTAGCCGTAGCCGGTGCCGGGCTGGTGGCCCGGGGGTGCGGTGGGCGGCGGCGGGGGCATGGTCGGCGGGGCCGCGGGCGGCGGCGGGGTCGCCGGTGCGGTGGCCGGCGGCTGGTTGGGCGGCGACTGCGGGACGGCCGGGGCCAGGGTGAAGGTGCCCGGCTCGGGGGTGGTCGGGCGCGGGTCCGGCACCGGGGTGCTGCGCGGGTCGAGCGGGCCGGAGGGGGTGGTGGCGGCCCCGGGCGCCGGGTCGGCCTCGGCCTCGTCGTCCACGGTGATGCCGAAGTCGGTGGCGAGTCCGATCAGCCCGGAGGTGTAGCCCTGCCCGATCGCCCGGAACTTCCAGGCCCCGGACCGGCGGTACAGCTCTCCCGCGACCAGGGCGGTGACGTTCTCGGCGTCGTCGATCCCGAACTCGGCGAGCGCGGACGCGCCCTCACCGGCCGTGGCGTCGAAGAGCAGCAGGCGCAGTCCCGGCACCGCGCGGAACGGCCCGCCCTCGGAGGAGCCGGCCAGCACCACGCGGTCCACCTCGGCGGGCAGCTTGCCCAGCTCGACCTCGACCGTGTCGACGATCTCGGCACCGCCGGAGGTCTGCTGCTTGGGCAGGTGGCGGACCAGGCCGGAGGGGTGACGGGGCTGGTTGTAGAAGACGAAGTCGGCGTCCGAACGGACCTTGCCGGTGGCGCCGAGCAGCAGCGCGGACGCGTCCACGTCCGGCGCACCGGGCGTGGCGCTCCAGCGCAGCACGGCGCGGACCGCCGCCGCCGGCAGTGCGATGTTGGCGCCCTTGGCCATCACGTGCGTCATAGCCGACCATCCTGCCTGTTCGCCACCCCTTCGGACAACGTGACCGGACCGCTCCGCGCCGGGTCGGACTTTGCCAAGACTTGCGCTTTCCGAGGTTTGCCGCCGTCGTTTCCGAGGTTCGCCGAGGGTGCGCCCATGATCGTCCAAGTGGACCGGGATGTTCCGGGAGTTCAGTGCCGGGGAACCGGGAGAGGCCGGATCCCGTCCGTACGATGGGCGGTCGAAAGGTCCCCGGGGGCTCGGCGCAGGGGCGTCCGGCGGAGGCGTGCCCGGGAACCATGGCGCCCGGTCGGCCGGTTGACCAGGGTGTCGTCGGCAACGGGCCGGAGGCCGGTCCACTTCCTGGAGGAGAGCACCTTGCGCCATTTCGGCCACCTCGCCGAGGACGTACGCGGCCGGCTCTTCCTGGAGCAGCCGCGTCCCTTCACCGCGCGGAGCGAGCCGGCGGTGCTCTCCACCGCCCTCGGCGGCACCCTCTACAGCCCGGCCACCAGGCCCGCCCTGGCCGCCGACATCCGCAAACTCGCCGGTCGGGGCGTGGTGTCGATGGTGCTCTGCCTGGAGGACGCGATCGCCGACCACGAGGTGGACGCGGGCGAGCGGAACCTGGTCGAGCAACTGAATGACCTGGTCAAGGATTTCACCGACTGTGCACAGAGTCACCCCCTGCTCTTCATCAGGGTCCGTGCCGCCGCCCAGATCCTCGACCTGGCCGAACGCCTCGGACCGGCCGTCGAACTGCTCAGCGGCTTCGTGCTGCCGAAGTTCACCCCCGCGAACGGCGGCGAGTACCTGGCCGCGCTGACCGCCGCCGAGGCCGCGACCGGGCGGCGGCTGTTCGCCATGCCCGTCCTGGAGTCGCCCGAACTCGCCCACCTGGAGACCAGGCGGGAGCAGCTGTTCGGCATCGCCGAGCTGCTCGCCGGCCACCGCGAGCGGGTGCTCGCCGTCCGGCTCGGGGTCACCGACCTCTGCTCCGCGTACGGCCTGCGGCGCTCGCCCGACCTCACCGCGTACGACGTGGCGCTGGTCGCCGCGGTGGTCGGGGACGTGGTCAACGTGCTCGGCCGGGCGGACGGTACCGGGTACACCGTCACCGGACCGGTCTGGGAGTACTTCCCGGTGCAGGAGCGGATGTTCAAGCCGCAGCTGCGCCGGACCCCGTTCACCGGGGCCTCGGTCCCCGCCGCGGCCGGGGCGTTCCGGGCCTCCGGCGAGGAGGTCCGGCGGCGGATCATCGAACACGACCTGGACGGGCTGATCCGGGAGGTCGAACTCGACCGGGCCAACGGCCTGCTCGGCAAGACCTGCATCCACCCCAGCCACGTGCCGGCCGTGCACGCCCTCTCCGTGGTCACGCACGAGGAGTACTGCGACGCCCGCGACATCCTCCGGCAGGAGCAGGACGGTGGCGGAGTCCTGCGCTCGGCGTACACCAACAAGATGAACGAGGCCCGGCCGCACCGGGCCTGGGCGGAGCGGGTGCTGCTGCGGGCGGAGGTGTTCGGGGTGGCCCGGGAGGACGTGAGCTTCGCGGAACTGCTGTCGGCCTGCCTGTGCGGCTGATTGTTTCCGCGGCCGAGCCCGCGCCGTTCCCCCCGGTTTCCGCAGCGCCGATATGACGAACGCACCACCGCACCATCGAAGGCAGGACCAGCAGTGACAGCAACACCGCAGACGTGGACCGGCCGTTGGGTCGCCGACCGGGCCGGAATCGCGCTGACCGGCTCCGAGCGACTGCCCGAACTCGTCGGCCTGGCCCTCCGGGAGAACCGCAAGCGCGCCCACCTGCTGGTCTCCAACGTGCTCGGCAAGCACGTGCCGCAGCGGCCCTCGGTGGTCCACGGTGCCGGGCTCGAACTCGGCCGGCGGGTCCGCCGACTGCTCGGTGCGGAGGCGGCCGCGCGGGCCGTCGTGCTCGGCTACGCGGAGACCGCCACCGGCCTCGGCCACAGCGTCGCCGACGGCCTGGACGCCCCCTACCTGCACTCCACCCGCCGCCCGGTGCCCGGGGTGGCCCCGCTCGGCGGCTTCGAGGAGGAGCACTCGCACGCCACCTCGCACCTGCTGCTGCCTGCCGACCCCGCGCTCCTCGCCGGGGACGGGCCACTGGTGCTGGTGGACGACGAGTTCTCGACCGGACAGACGGTGCTCAACACCATCCGCGAACTGCACGCCCGCCACCCGCGCGGGCACTACGTGGTGGTCGCCCTGGTGGACCTGCGCTCCGCGGCCGACCGGCAGCGGCTCGACCGGACCGCCGCCGAACTCGGTGTCCGGCTGGACCTGGTGGCCACCGCGAGCGGCGGCGTCGAACTGCCCGCCGACCTGCTGGAACGGGCCGAGCGGCTGATCGCGGAGGCGGCGGCGGACGCGCCTTCGCAGGCCGTCACCCCGGGCACCGTGCCATCGGCGGCCGCCGCGCCGCTGGTCCGGGTCGAGCTGGACTGGCCCGCAGGGCTCCCGGACGGCGGCCGGCACGGCTTCACCGCCCGCGACCGCGACCGGCTGGACACCGTCCTGCCCCGGCTGGCCGGGCAGCTGGCCGAGGCCCTGCCCGCCGGGGCGCAGCGGGTGCTGGTGCTCGGCTTCGAGGAGCTGATGTACGCGCCGCTGCGCCTGGCCGACGCCCTCGCCGAGCGGCTCGGCGGCGACCGCGTCCGGTTCTCCACCACCACCCGATCGCCCGTCCTGGCGGTGGACGACCCCGGCTACGCCATCCGCACCCGGCTCGCCTTCCCCGCCCACGACGACCCGCAGGACGGCGGATCGCACGAGCGCTACGCGTACAACGTCGCCCCCGGCAGCGACCCGGCGCGGCGCTTCGACGCCGTGGTGCTGGTGGTGGACGACGTGGCCGACACCCCGGCGCTGCACGAGGGCGAGCGTGCGCTGCTCGGCCAGCTGCGGCAGGTGACCGGCCGGGTGGTGCTCGCGGTGCTGCCCTCGCACCGGCCGGTGGCCGCGGCTGCCGCGCTGCCCGTGCCCCCGTCGCCGCCCGCGTCTGCCTCGCTGCCCGCGCCCCTGTACGGGCCGGCGTTCTCCTCGTACCCGGCCGAGGAAGTGGCCTGGCTGCTCAAGGACCTCTCCGGGGTCGTGCTCGAAGCCCCCACCGAGGAGCGGGAGGAGGCCGTCCAGAACGGCGGCGCGCACTACGCCGAGTCCCTGCCGGTCGAGTACCAGCCCAGCCCCGAGTACCAGGAGCTGTTCCACCAGGCGCTGCGCGGCTCCGCCGGCCGGATCGCGCTCGCCGTCGGCACCGTCGCCGAGACGCTGTTGCGCGAGCGCGGTCCCGGGCTGGTGCTCGCCTCGCTGGCCCGGGCCGGCACGCCCGTCGGCATCCTGGTGCGCCGCTGGCTGTCCTTCGCGCACGGCCTGTCCGTGCCGCACTACGCGGTCTCGATCGTGCGCGGCCGCGGCATCGACCCGGTCGCGCTGCGGTACCTGGCGGCCCATCACCGCGCCGGGGACGTGGTGTTCGTGGACGGCTGGACCGGCAAGGGCGCGATCACCCGCGAACTCGCCGACGCGCTGGCCGGCACCGGCTTCGACCCGGACCTCGCGGTGCTCGCCGACCCGGGTCGCTGCGTGCGGACGTACGGCACCCGGGACGACTTCCTGATCCCGTCCGCCTGCCTCAACTCCACGGTCTCCGGGCTGGTTTCGCGCACCGTGCTGCGGCCCGGGCTGATCGGGCCGGACGACTTCCACGGCGCCAAGCACTACGCCGAACTGGCCGGGAGCGACGTCTCGGCGGCCTTCCTGGACGCGGTGGCCGCCCGCTTCGGCGAGGTCCGTACCGCGGCGGTCGAGGGCTCCGAGCGGCTCGCCGCCGACCCGCACCGGGCGCCCGACTGGACCGGCTGGGCCGCCGTCGAGCGGATCAGCGCCGAGTACGGCATCGACAACGTCAACCTGGTCAAGCCCGGCGTCGGCGAGACCACCCGGGTGCTGCTGCGCCGCGTCCCCTGGCGCATCCTCGCCCGGCGCGGCGCCGGTGCGGACCTCGACCACGTCCGGCTGCTCGCCGCCCAGCGCGGCGTCGAGGTCGAGGAGGTGGACGGCCTGCCGTACACCTGCGTCGGCCTGATCCACCCCCGCTACAGCCGCGGGGCGACCGGGGACGACGGGCGTGCCGTGACCGGCGGGCGCGCCGTGACCGAGACTGCGGGGAGGGATTCCTGATGGGTGTTCTGGTGGCCAGCGACCTCGACCGGACGCTGATCTACTCCGAGCGGGCCATGGCCCTGGGCGCGCCCGACCGGCTAGCGCCGCGGCTGCTCTGCGTCGAGGTGTACCAGGGGCGGCCGCTGTCCTTCATGACCGAGCGGGCCGCCGGGCTGCTCGCCGAACTCGCCCGGGAGGCCTGCTTCGTGCCGGCCACCACCCGGACGCCGGAGCAGTACGGGCGGGTCAACCTGCCCGGTCCGACGCCGGACTGGGTCCCCGCGTACGCGATCTGCGCCAACGGCGGGCAGCTGCTGGTGGACGGCGTGCCGGACCGCGACTGGCGGGCCGAGATCACCGCGCGGATCGCCGCCGGTTCGGCCCCGCTGGAGGAGGTGGTCCGGCGGCTCGCGCTGTGCGCCGCCCCGGAGTGGACGCACAAGCGGCAGGTCGCCGACGAGCTGTTCGCCTACCTGGTGGTCGAGCGGGCCGCGCTGCCGGCGGGCTGGCTGGCGGAGCTGACCGGCTGGTGCGCCGAGCGCGGCTGGACGGTTTCCCTGCAGGGCCGCAAGGTGTACGCGGTGCCCGCGCCGCTCACCAAGAGCGCCGCGCTGGCCGAGGCCGTGCGGCGCAGCGGCGCCGACACCGTGCTGGCGGCCGGGGACTCGCTGCTCGACGCGGACCTGCTGCTCGCGGCGGACGCCGGCTGGCGCCCGGGGCACGGCGAGCTCGCGGACAGCGGCTGGACGGCCCCCGGCGTCACCGCCCTGACGGAGGTGGGGGTGACGGCGGGGGAGGAGATCGTCCGGCGGTTCCTGGCGAGGGCGTCGGCCGTGCCGGTCGGGGCCTGACCGGGGCGATCAGGTGCCGACGGCCGACGGCCGGCGGTCAGCCGCAGCAGCCGCCGCCGCAGCAACCGCCCCCGCCCCCGGCCTG
>NZ_JBHVFE010000390.1:0-8619 GCF_042801945.1 Kitasatospora sp. NPDC057542 | reverse complement strand
CCTCCTCACGTGAGGAGGTCAGCCCCTTCGAGGTTCGGCCTCAGGAGTAGACCGGCCCGGTGAACTTCTCGCCCGGCCCCGCACCCGGGGCGTCCGGGACGATCGAGGCCTCGCGGAACGCGAGCTGGAGCGAGCGCAGCCCGTCCCGCAGCGGCGCGGCGTGGAAGTTGCTGATCTCCGGGGCGCCGGCGGTGACCAGCCCGGCCAGCGCGGTGATCAGCTTGCGGGCCTCGTCCAGGTCCTTGTCCTTCTCGCCGCCCTCGGCGAGACCGCACTTGACGGCCGCAGCGCTCATCAGGTGCACCGCGACGGTGGTGATCACCTCGACGGCCGGGACCTCGGCGATGTCGCGGGTGAGGTCGTCGAAGCCGATCGCGTCGTCGTCCGCGCCGGGGGTCTGGGTGGGCTCGCTGCTCAAGGGGGGCTCGTTCCATCGGGTCGGGTGTCCGTACCCATGGAGCGTACAAGGGCCCCATCCGCACCAGGACACGGCCGTGGCCGCACCCGGACACGGCCGTGCGGAGAGGCGGAATGGCGTTCGACGGCGCGACGCTGTAGGCTTCGAGACTGACCGGCCGGGATCCCGTATGGGCACCTGGCCAGCAAGTGGAGGCTCCACTGAGGAGGCCCGAGAGGGCAACCGCGAAAGTCTCCCACCTGATCGGCCTCGCGGCCGACGGGTCCCGGTCCGCGACGGGCGCCTCTGGCGCCGAGTCGCCGCAGCGCCCCTCACCGGGCGCAGCCCCCGGTTGTGTGGAGCCCCGCTTGTACCGAGCGGGGCTTTTTTCGTGTGGCGGTGTGCGTACCGGACAGCGCAGCACGAATGAAGCCCCGCCCAGTGGTCGAGTCCACTACGTGCGACCGCCGTCCGACGGCCGCATCGCAGAAGGTGCAACCGAGGAGGCCCCATCAGCACCGAGCCCCGCATCAACGACCGGATTCGCGTCCCCGAGGTGCGACTCGTCGGTCCCAGCGGCGAGCAGGTCGGCATCGTGCCGCTTGCCAAGGCGCTGGAGCTCGCGCAGGAGTACGACCTCGACCTGGTCGAGGTCGCGGCGACCGCCCGGCCGCCGGTGTGCAAGCTCATGGACTACGGCAAGTTCAAGTACGAGTCGGCCATGAAGGCCCGTGAGGCGCGCAAGAACCAGGCGCACACGGTCATCAAGGAGATGAAGCTCCGGCCGAAGATCGACCCGCACGACTATGACACCAAGAAGGGTCACGTCGTCCGGTTCCTCAAGCAGGGCGACAAGGTCAAGATCACGATCATGTTCCGCGGTCGTGAGCAGTCCCGCCCCGAGCTGGGCTTCCGTCTGCTTCAGCGGCTCGCCGACGACGTCCAGGAGCTGGGCTTCGTCGAGTCCTCGCCCAAGCAGGACGGCCGTAACATGATCATGGTTCTTGGCCCGCACAAGAAGAAGACCGAGGCGATGGCCGAGGCCCGCGCCCTCGCGGACGCCCGCAAGGCCGAGCGTCAGGGCCGCGTCGCCGGCTCCGACGCCCCTGCGGAGACCGAGGAGCAGGACGCCGTGACCGAGGCGCAGGACGCCCCGGCCGAGGCGCCGGCCGTCGAGGCCGACGCTCCGGTCGAGCAGCCGGCCGCCTCCCAGGGCGCCTGAGCCCTCACCGGCCAGGAGGCCCGGGAGACCGGCCCACAGGGTGACGGGGCGCCCCGCCCGGTCACCGCAGATCCATCCAGTTCACGCCCGCGTGGCAACCGCCGCGCGGGCGTGGACGGGACCGACGAGGAGATACGGCGAAATGCCGAAGCAGAAGACGCACAGTGGCGCCAGCAAGCGCTTCAAGATCAGTGGCTCTGGCAAGGTGCTGCGCGAGCGCGCCGGCCGCCGCCACCTCCTGGAGCACAAGCCCTCGACGCTGACCCGCAAGCTGGCCGGGACGATCGAGCTGGCCCCCGCTGACGCCAAGAAGATCAAGAAGCTTCTCGGCAAGTGATCGCCCTCCCGCCCGGCGCGAGCCGCGAGCGGGGCAGCTGATCCTTCCCGACCCATTCGAATGACGGACCACGTGAAGTAGTCCGTGGTCCAACCCAAGGAGTAATCAAGTGGCACGCGTCAAGCGGGCAGTCAACGCCCACAAGAAGCGCCGGGTCATCCTGGAGCGCGCCAGCGGCTACCGTGGCCAGCGTTCGCGCCTGTACCGCAAGGCCAAGGAGCAGGTCACCCACTCGCTGGTCTACAACTTCAACGACCGCAAGAAGCGCAAGGGCGACTTCCGTCAGCTGTGGATCCAGCGCATCAACGCTGCGGCCCGTGCCAACGGCATCACCTACAACCGCTTCGTGCAGGGCCTGAAGGCCGCCAGCGTCGAGATCGACCGCAAGATGCTGGCCGACCTGGCCGTCAACGACCCGGGTGCGTTCGCCTCCCTGGTCGAGGTCGCCCAGAAGGCGCTGCCGGCCGACGTGAACGCCCCGAAGGCCGCCGCCGACGCCGCCTGATCTTCCGAGATCGGTTGAGCTCCGACCGGACCCGCAGGTTCGCCTGCGGGTCCGGTCCTGCTTTGCCCCCTCCTTCAGCGCCTCCGGAGAACGAGACCATGCCCAGCACCGACACCCCCCTGCTGACCTCCCTGCGCTCGCCGCGCGTCGTCGCCGCCCGCCGGCTGGCCAAGCGCAACCAGCGCACCAAGGAGCGCCGCTTCCTGGCCGAGGGCCCGCAGGCCGTCCGGGAGGCCGTCGCCTTCGGCAGGCTGCCGGGCACCGGCGAGCACGCCGTGGTCGAGGTCTACGTGGGCGTGGAGGCCGCCGAGCGGCACGCGGACATCGTCGAGGACGCCCTGGCCGCGGGGCTTCCGGTGCTGACCGCCACCGACGAGGTGATCGCCGGGATCTGCGACACGGTGACCCCGCAGGGCATCGTGGCGCTCTGCCGCTTCATCGACACCCCGTTCGCCGAGGTGCTCAAGGCCCGGCCGAAGCTGGTGGCGATCCTCGCCCACGTGCGCGACCCCGGGAACGCCGGGACGGTGCTGCGCACCGCCGACGCGGCCGGCGCGGACGCCGTGGTGCTCACCGACGCCTCGGTCGACCTCTACAACCCGAAGGCCGTCCGGGCCTCCGTGGGCAGCCTGTTCCACCTGCCGGTGGCGGTCGGCGTCCCGGTCGAGGAGGCCGTCGGGAAGCTGCGCGAGGCCGGCGTCCGGGTGCTCGCCGCGGACGGCGCGGGGGAGCGCGACCTGGACCAGGAGCTGGACGAGGGCACCCTGGGCGCGCCCGGCGCATGGGTGTTCGGCAACGAGGCGTGGGGGCTTCCGGAGGAGACCCGCGCGCTCACCGATGAGGTCGTGCGCGTCCCGATCCACGGCCACGCCGAGAGCCTCAACCTGGCCACCGCGGCCGCCGTCTGCCTGTACGCCTCGGCCCGCGCCCAGCGTTCGCCCGGCGGCTGCCGCTCGAACGCCTGACGCACCAGGGGGCGCACCGGGATCACCCCGTTGCAAGCCCTACTGCGGGCGCGTGCGAGGCGCTAGGGTCTGCGTCGGTGGGGGGAACGGCACGGTGGGTAATCGGGGAGGCAACCCATGGTCGGCAGCGGGCCCGAGCTCGACCCGGACGACCTGCCGGACGGCCTGGTGGTCGCCGACGCGCTGGGCCGGGTGGTCTGCTTCAACCGGGCCGCGGCCCGGCTCACCGGCGTGCTTCCGCAGGCCGCGCTCGGCAGCGGGCTGGAGGACGTCCTCCCGCTGGAGGACCTGGACGGCCGCCGATGGTGGCAGCTGACCGACCCGTACGGCGGCCTGGCCATCCGCACCCGCCAGCCGGAGCGCAACCTGCTGCTGCCCGGCGGGCGCGAGGTGCTGGTCTCCGCCCGTTACGTGCGCAGCGTGCCGGGCGGCCCGCTGGAGCGCCTGGTGATCGCCCTGCGCGGCACCGAGGCCCGGCGCCGCACCGAGCGCAGCCACGCCGAGCTGATCGCGACCGTGGCGCACGAGCTGCGCTCCCCGCTGACCAGCGTCAAGGGCTTCACGGCGACCCTGCTGGCCAAGTGGGAGCGGTTCACCGACGGGCAGAAGCGGCTGATGCTGGAGACCGTGGACGCCGACGCCGACCGGGTCACCCGGCTGATCGCCGAACTGCTGGACATCTCCCGGATCGACTCCGGCCGGCTGGAGCTGCGCAAGCAGGTGGTCGACCTGGCCGCGGCGGTGCGTCGGCACGTCGAGCGCAAGGTCGCCACCGGCATCCCCGAGGAGCGCTTCGACATCCGGATCGGCGGGCCGCTGACCGTGCTGTGGGCCGACCCGGACAAGGTCGACCAGGTGCTCGCCAACCTGCTGGAAAATGCGGTGCGGCACGGCGAGGGAACTGTCACGATCGAGGTGGCACCGGCCAAGGAGGTCGTCGAGGCGCCCGTCTGGGAGCGCAACGGCACCCCGCCCCGCATCGTGGAAGGCACAGCGGTCACCGTGAGCGACGAAGGAAGCGGTATCCCCGAGGAGTCGATGCCGCGCGTCTTCACCCGCTTCTGGCGCGGCTCCAAGCGTGGCGGCACGGGCCTGGGCCTCTATATCGTCAAGGGCATCGTGGAGGCCCACGGCGGCTCGATCCGCGTCGACCGCGCGCCCGGCGGCGGCGCCCGGTTCCGATTTATCCTGCCCGCCGGGGTGCCCGACTTCATGCTCTGAAAGAGCCTGAACGACAAGCACGGCATGCTCCGAACGACGACCGGAGCATGCTGTGGCCGGGTCCGGACGGGCTTGACGGCAGCCGCGCTACGCGCTGCGACTACACTCGACCTTTGGCGTTGCGCAACGCCCTGCGCGGCTGAGCCGCGGACACCACTCCCGTGAGCCTCCGGTGAACGGAGACCGGCTGCCCGTTGCCCCGGCCCCGCCGATCGTGGCGCGTTGGGCCCCTCCTGCCCGATGGCGGGCAGGAGGGAGAGCCCCCACACACCTGAGCACGGACGAGCAGGAGCACGGGAAAGATAGAGATGTCGGCACCCAACAAGTCGTACGACCCGGTCGAGGTCGAGGCCCTCAAGCCCGAGGTGGTGGAGCAGGCGCGGGACGAGGCGGTCGCCGCCTTCGCCGCCGCCGGCTCCCTGGACGAGCTGAAGCAGGCCAAGGTCGCCCACACCGGCGACCGCTCCGCGCTCTCGCTCGCCAACCGCGAGATCGGCGCCCTGCCCCCGCACGCCAAGGCGGCCGCCGGAAAGCTGATCGGCCAGGCCCGCGGGGCCGTCAACCAGGCCCTCGCCAAGCGGCAGGCCGAGCTGGAGGCGGAGCGCGACGCCCGCGTGCTGGTCGAGGAGGCGGTGGACGTCACGCTGCCGTACGACCGCGCCCCGCGCGGCGCCCGGCACCCGCTGACCACCATGGCCGAGCGCATCGAGGACACCTTCGTCGCGATGGGCTACCAGGTCGCCGAGGGCCCCGAGGTCGAGGCCGAGTGGCTCAACTTCGACGCCCTCAACCTGGGCCCGGACCACCCGGCCCGCTCGATGCAGGACACCTTCTTCGTCCAGGCCCCGGACGGCTCCGCCGACTCCGGCGTGGTGCTGCGCACCCAGACCTCCCCGGTCCAGGCCCGCACGATGCTCGACCGCGAGCCCCCCATCTACGTGGTCTGCCCGGGCCGGGTCTACCGGACCGACGAGCTGGACGCCACCCACACCCCGGTCTTCCGCCAGGTCGAGGGCCTCGCGGTGGACGAGGGCATCACCTTCGCCGACCTCAAGGGCACCATCGAGGTGCTGGTCGAGAAGCTGATCGGCGGCGGCCTGGAGCTGCGCTGGCGCCCGTCGTACTTCCCGTTCACCGAGCCGAGCGCGGAGATCGACCTCCAGTGCTTCGTGTGCCGCGGTGCGAGCGTCGGCAACCCGGACCGGCCGTGCCGGACCTGCTCCTCCGAGGGCTGGATCGAGCTCGGCGGCTGCGGCGTGGTCAACCCGCGGGTGCTGGTCGCCTGCGGCGTCGACCCCAACCGCTACAGCGGGTTCGCCTTCGGCCTGGGCCTGGAGCGGATCCTGATGAATCGTCACAACGTCGCCGACATGCGCGACATGGTCGAGGGTGACGTCCGCTTCACCCTCCCGTTCGGGATGGAGATCTGATGCGCGTCCCGCTTTCCTGGCTGCGCGAGTACGTCGACCTGCCGGCCGGCGAGACCGGCCGTGACGTCGCGGAGCGCCTGGTCCGGGCCGGCCTGGAGGTCGAGACCGTCGAGCAGCTCGGCGCGGACCTCAAGGGCCCGCTGGTGGTCGGCGAGGTGCTCTCCATCGAGGAGCTGTCCGGCTTCAAGAAGCCGATCCGGCACTGCTTCGTGAACGTCGGCGACGCCAACGGCACCGGCGAGCCGCAGGAGATCGTCTGCGGTGCGACCAACTTCGCCGTCGGCGACAAGGTCGTGGTCGTGCTCCCGGGTGCCGTGCTGCCCGGCCCGTTCCCGATCTCGGCCCGCAAGACCTACGGCCAGACCTCGGCCGGCATGATCTGCTCCGCCCGCGAGCTGGGCATGGGCGACGACCACAACGGCATCATCGTGCTCCCGCCGGAGTTCGAGCCCGGCACCGACGCCATCGAGCTGCTCCAGCTCGTCGACGAGGTGCTCGACATCGCCGTCACCCCGGACCGCGGCTACTGCCTGTCCATGCGCGGCGTGGCCCGCGAGGCCGCCGCCGCGTACGGGCTGCCGCTGGCCGACCCGGCGCTGCTCGACGTGCCGCCGGCGAACTCCTTCGGCTACCTGGTGAAGGTCAACGACCAGGCCGGCTGCGACCGCTTCGTGGCCCGTACGGTCGTCGGCGTCGACCCGAACGCCAAGTCCCCGATCTGGCTGCAGCGCCGGCTCCAGAAGTCGGGCATCCGCCCGATCTCGCTGACCGTCGACATCACCAACTACGTGATGCTGGAGGTCGGCCAGCCGCTGCACGCCTACGACAAGCAGCGCGTGGACGGTCCGATCACGGTCCGCCGGGCGGAGCAGGGCGAGACCCTCACCACCCTGGACGGGGTCGAGCGCAAGCTCTCCAGCGAGGACCTGCTGATCTGCGACAACAGCGGCCCGATCGGCCTGGCCGGCGTGATGGGCGGTGCCTCCACCGAGATCCTCGACCCGGCCGCCGGCCCGGGCACCACCGAGGTGATCATCGAGGCGGCGCACTTCGACCCGGTCGCCATCGCCCGCAGCGCCAAGCGGCACAAGCTGCCCTCCGAGGCGTCCAAGCGCTTCGAGCGCGGCGTCGACCCGGAGGCCGCCCGCGCCGCCGCGCAGCGTGCCGTCGACCTGCTGGTCCTGATCGCCGGCGGCACCGCCGAGGCCGGGGTCACCGACATCGCCGCCCCGCACCCGGTGCGCACCATCACCATCGCCGCCGACCTGCCCGACCGGGTGGCCGGCACCGCGTACGGCCGCGAGACCGTCACCCGGCGCCTCCAGGAGATCGGCTGCTCGGTCGCCGGCGCCGACGTCCTGGAGGTCACCCCGCCGACCTGGCGTCCCGACCTCACCGACCCGTACGACCTCGCCGAGGAGGTCATCCGGCTGGAGGGCTACGACAACGTCCCCGCCCGGATGCCGAACGTGCCCCCGGGCAAGGGCCTGACCGAGGCCCAGCGGGTGAACCGCCGGATCGGCGTCGCGCTGGCCGGTGCCGGCTACGTCGAGGTCAACAACTACCCGTTCCTCGGCGAGGCCGCCTTCGAGGCGCTCGGCCTGGAGACGGACGACCGGCGCCGCCGCACGGTGAAGCTGGTCAACCCGCTGAACGACGAGGAGCCGGCGCTGCGCACCACGCTGCTGCCGGGCCTGCTCGGCGCGCTGCGCCGCAACATCGGCCGGGGCAACACCGACCTGGCGATCTTCGAGACCGGCACTGTCTTCCTGCCCAAGGACGAGCTGAGCGTGGCCCCGCGTCCGGCGGTCGACCACCGGCCCAGCGACGAGGAGCTGGCCGCGCTGGACGCCGCGCTGCCGGACCAGCCGCGCCGGATCGCCGTCGCCCTCGCGGGCGAGCGGCTGCCGTCGGGCTGGTGGGGCAAGGGCGCCCAGGCCTCCTGGGCGGACGCCGTCGAGGCGGCTCGCACGGTGGCCCGCGCGGCCGGCGTCGAGCTGACCGTCCGCCAGGGCCGGCTGGCGCCGTGGCACCCGGGTCGCTGCGCCGAGCTGCTGGTGGCCGGCACCGACCGGGTGGTCGGCCACGCCGGTGAGCTGCACCCGCGGGTGGTCAAGGCGCTCGGGCTGCCGGCCCGTACCGCCGCGATGGAGATCGACGTCGACCTGCTCACCGCCGACGGCGCCGAGCGGGTCGGCGGCCCGGCCGTCTCCGGCTTCCCGGTGGCGACCCAGGACGTCGCGCTGATCGTCGACACCGCCGTCCCGGCCGCCGACGTCGAGGCCGCGCTGCGGGCCGGCGCGGGCGAGCTGCTGGAGGCCATCCGGCTGTTCGACGTGTTCACCGGCGAGCAGGTCGGCGAGGGCAAGAAGTCGCTGGCGTACGCGCTGCGCTTCCGCGCGGTCGACCGCACCCTGACCGCCGACGAGGCCACCGCCGCCCGTGAGGCGGCCGTTGCCGAGGCCGTCGCCCGCACCGGCGCGGTGCTGCGCGGCGCCTGAGCCGCCGGCACGCCGCAGGGCCTGAAGGCCCCCGCCCGGAC
>NZ_JBHVFE010000389.1:0-8629 GCF_042801945.1 Kitasatospora sp. NPDC057542 | reverse complement strand
GGCTCTGGACAAGCCGGGCGCGGGCCTCGGCGCGTGCCGCTCTACCGGTACGCCGCCTGCCCGGTGAGCGCCTGGCCGACCACCAGCGTGTGGATCTCGCTGGTGCCCTCGTAGGTCAGCACCGACTCCAGGTTGTTGGCGTGCCGGATCGGCGAGTACTCCAGCGAGATGCCGTTGGCCCCGAGGACGGTGCGGCACTCGCGGGCGATCGCCAGCGCCTCGCGCACGTTGTTGAGCTTGCCGACGCTGACCTGCTCGGAGCGCAGCCGCCCGCCGTCCTTGAGCCGGCCGAGGTGGACGGCCAGCAGCGCGGAGTTGCCGAGCGCGAGCGCCATGTCGGCGAACTTGCGCTGGGTCAGCTGGAAACCGCTGATCGGCCGGCCGAACTGGACCCGCGCGTCCGCGTACCGCAGGGCCGCCTGGAGCGAGTCCCGGGCGGCGCCGACCGCGCCGAACAGGATGCCGAACCGCGCCTCGTTCAGGCAGGACAGCGGCCCGCGCAGCCCCTTCGCCCCCGGCAGCTGCGCCTCGGCGGGCAGCCGGACGCCGTCCAGGTGCAGCTCGGAGGTGACCGAGGCGCGCAGCGACAGCTTCTGCCGGATGTCGCGGGTGGTGAAGCCGGGTGTGCCGCGCGGCACCAGGAAGCCGCGCACGCCGTCCTCGGTGTTCGCCCAGACGGTGGCGACGTCCGCGATGCCGCCGTTGGTGATCCACGTCTTGGTGCCGTCGAGGATCCAGTCCGAGCCGTCGCGCACCGCGCGGGTGCGCATCCCGGCCGGGTTGCTGCCGAAGTCCGGCTCGGTGAGCCCGAAGCAGCCGATCGCGGTGCCGGCGGCGAGCCCCGGCAGCCACTCCTGCCTCTGCTCCTCCGAGCCCCACCGGTGGATCGAGTACATCGAGAGCGAGCCCTGGACCGAGACGAAGCTGCGGAAGCCGGAGTCGGCGGCCTCCAGTTCGAGGCAGGCCAGGCCGTAGGAGACGGCGTTGGTGCCGGCGCAGCCGTAGCCCTCCAGGTGCATCCCGAGCAGGCCCAACGCGCCGAGTTCGGGGGCGAGTTCGCGGGCGAAGTGGGCGCTGTCGAACCACTCGGGCAGGTGCGGGCGGACCCGGTCGGCGAGAAACCTGGCGACGGTGGCCTGGATCTCGCGCTCCTCGTCGGTGAGGAGGGTGGCGAAGTCGATCAGGTCGAGCGGGTCGGACATGGCGGTGCCGGTGCCGTGCGGGGTGCTCATGGGTGGTCCTCGGGGTCCTTGTCGTACGGGGCGTCCAGCCAGGCGGTCAGTTCGGCGGTGTGCTCGCCGAGCCGCGGCGGGGGCAGGTGGTAGCGGGGCGGGGTGCGGGAGAGGCCGATCGGGTTGGCGACCAGGTCCAGCGGGCGGCCGTCCGGGCCGGGCAGCGGCGCCCGGGGGTGCAGGCCGAGCGAGTCGGCGAGGCCGAAGGCCTCGGCCAGGTCGTTGACCGGACCGCAGGGCACGCCGAGCGGGGTGAGCACCGCGAACCACTCGGCGGCGGTGCGGCGTTCGAGCCGGGCGGTGAGTTCGCGGGCCAGCACGGTCACGTGCGCGACCCGGTCGGAGTTGGTGGCGAAGCGCGGGTCGCCGGCCAGCTCGGGGGCGCCCACGCCCCGGCAGAGCGCGGCGAACTGCCGGTCGTTGCCGACCGCGACGACCATCGGGCGGTCGGCGGCGGTGAACACCTCGTACGGGGCGATCGACGGGTGGCGGTTGCCGAGGATGCCCGGTACGGCCCCGGCCAGGGTGTAGCCGGCGGATTGGTTGACCAGGCCGGAGAGCAGCGTGGAGAGCAGGTTCAGCTCCACCAGCTGGCCCCGGCCGGTGGCCTCGCGCTCGCGCAGCGCGGCCAGCACGCCGACCGCCGCGTGCAGCCCGGTCAGCACGTCCACCAGCGCGACGCCGGTCTTCACCGGCTCGCCGGGGGCCGGGCCGGTCACCGACATCAGGCCGCCCACGGCCTGCACCAGCAGGTCGTAGCCGGGCAGTTCGGCGCCCCGGCCGGAGCCGAAGCCGGTGATCGAGCAGTAGACCAGCCGGGGGTTGAGGGCCTGGGCGCGGTCCGGGTCGAGGCCGTGGCGGGCCATCGTGCCGGGGCGGAAGTTCTCCACCAGCACGTCGGCGCGGCGGACGAGTTCGACGGCGCGGGCGTGGTCGGCCGGGTCGCGCAGATCGAGGGTGAGGGAGCGCTTGTTGCGGTTGACGGAGAGGAAGTAGGTGGCTTCGCCCTGGGCGTGCGGCGGGCCCCAGGCGCGGGTGTCGTCGCCGGTGCCGGGCTGCTCGACCTTGACCACGTCGGCGCCGAGGTCGGCCAGCAGCATCGTCAGGTAGGGCGCGGCGAGGACCCGGCCGAAGTCGGCGACCAGGACGCCGTCCAGCGGGAGCCCGGTCATGCCCGCTCCCCGGTCGCTTCGGCCACGGCCGCCGCGTCGCCCGAGGGGGCGTCGCCGCGCAGGTGCGGGCGGGCCAGCAGGAGGTAGAGGCCGCCGGCCGCGAGCACCACCACCGCGGAGAGCAGCACCAGGTAGTTGTCGTACCACGCGGCGTCCGGGGTGCGGCCCCAGCAGATGTTGACGATCGCGGCGACGCCGTAGACCAGCGCGCCGGTGTTCACCGCCAGGCCCCAGCGGCCGAGCCGGAAGTCCCCGCTCGGGCGCCAGCCGCGCAGCCGGGCCCGCAGCGCGGCCAGCACCACCATCTGGAAGGCCAGGTAGATGCCGATGCTGGAGAAGGAGATGATCTTCGTGAGGGCGCCCTCGGAGAGCGCCGAGGCGCCCACGATGATCGCGCCGGGCAGCGCTGCGGCGAGCAGCAGCGCGTACGGCGGCACCCACAGCCGGTCCGAGACGGTGGACAGCAGCCGGCTGCCTGCGATCATCCGGTCCCGGGCGAAGGAGTACGCGAGCCGGCTCGCCGCCGCCTGGAGGCTCAGCACGCAGGACAGGAAGGAGATCAGCACCACGCCGATCACCACCCGGGCGCCGGCCGCGCCGAAGGCGTCGTGCAGCACCTTGGCCACCGGGTCCCTGTCGTCGCCGGAGACCACCGCGCCGATGTCCTGGATCGACATCACCAGGGCCAGGCTGACCCCGATCGCCGCCGCGCCGCCGACGTAGATGGTGCGCCGCATCGATTTGGGGATCTGCCGGCCCGGGTCGGGCACCTCCTCGGCGACGTCGCCGCAGGCCTCGAAACCGAAGAACAGGAAGACCGCGATCAGCCCGGCGGCCAGGAAGGCGTCGGTGTAGTCGCCGTCGCCGCCGGCGCCGAACCGGTCGAAGAGCACGCCGAGGCCGTGGTAGCGGTGCGTCAGCAGCAGCCAGGCGCCGACCGCCAGGGCGCCGAGCAGCTCGGCGGCGAAGCCGAACACGGCCGCCGCCGACAGCACCCGGGTGCCGCCGAGGTTGATCACGGTGGCGAGCGCCAGCAGGCCGAGTGCGCACCAGACGGTCGTCGCGGTGCTCGGCTCGACGCCCAGCAGGGCGGCCACGTACGGGCCCGCGCCGTAGGAGACGGCCGCGATGGTGGACATCAGCGCCAGCAGGTAGACCCAGCCGGTCATCCAGCCCCAGGTGCGGCCCCAGAGTCGGCGCGCCCACGGGTACACCCCGCCGGCCACCGGGAACTGGGCGACCACCTCGCTGAACACCAGGGCCACCAGCAGCTGGCCGAGGCCCGCGATCAGGAAGCTCCAGACCATCGGCGGCCCGGCGGTCTGGAGCGAGGAGGCGAAGAGTGTGTACACGCCGACGACGGGGGAGAGATAGGTGAAGCCGAGCGAGAAGTTCGCCCAGGGGCTCATGTCGCGCTTGAACTCGGAGGTATAGCCGAGGGCGGCCAGCCGCTCGGTGTCCGGGTCGTGGGAGTGGGTGGTGGCACGTGCAGTGGCATCGGTCATGACCTGCTCCTGGGAACGTGTCGTGATGCGTGGGGGAGCGCTGCGGGGTGATGCTCGGGCCGAGGTTGCGGGAAAACATACGAGATTGAGTTTCTAGCGGCAAGAGTGCGCGCTCGACCGGGAGGTACCCTGCGGGAAACATCCGGTCGGACGGTGATCCGGCGACGGCGATCGAGGAGGGGCCCGTGACGGCCATCGGCAGTGCGACCCCGCTGCTCAGTGCCGTCCTCGCGCCGCTCGCCGACCTCGGGCGCGCCGACGCGGTGGCCCGCCGGATCACCGAGGCGATCGCCCTCGGACTGGTCGCCGACGGGGACCAGCTGCCCAGCGAGAACGACCTGGCCGACCAGCTCGGCGTCGCCAACGGCACCGTCCGTGAGGCCCTCGCACTGCTCCGGGAGGCCGGACTGATCGAGACCCGGCGCGGCCGCAACGGCGGCAGCTTCGTCCGCACCCCCGCCGAGGGCTCCGAACACCTCCAGCTCGCCCGGCTGCGCGACCTCGCCACCGTCGACCTGCGCGACCTCGGCGACGAGGAACTGGCCGTCTTCGGCACCGCCGCCCGGCTCGCCGCCGAACGCGCCCCGGCCGACCTCGGACCCCGGCTCACCCGGCTGGTGCACGACCTGCGCGACGCCGCCGGGCCCGCCGAGCAGCGCCGTGCCGATGCCCGCTTCCACATCGAACTCGCCGTCGCCGCCCAGTCGGTGCGGCTCACCCAGCTCGCCGTCCGGCTCCAGGCCGAACTCGGACCGCTGCTCTGGCTGCCCGCCCCGCACGGGCCGGACCAGGAGCGCTTCGCCGAGCAGCACCGGGAGATCCTGGTCGCCGTGCTGGCGGGTGACGCGGCCGGCGCCCGGGCCGCCGCCGAGGCGCATGCGGTGGCCTGCGTGCACCATCTGGTCCGGCGGCACCTGGAGTTGGCGGACGACGGCTGAGCCGGGGCCGTGCCGCCGTTCCCGGACCCCTCCCTCGCCGCCGGAGCCGTCATGACCAGCGCGTCCAGCCTCACCCTGCCCGTCGCTCGCGAGCCGGCCGCCGTCGAGCGGTGCGCCCGGCACCTCGCCGCCGCCGTCGACTCGGTGCTCGCCGAACTGGACGGCCTGCGCGCGGCCGCGGCCGGCTGCTGGACCCGGGCGGCCGCCGAGGGGCGCCGGCCCGCCGCCGCCGAACTCGCCGTGGTGCAGGGAGCGGTGGGCGAGCTGCTGGCGCGGCCCGGCTCGCGCTGGTTCGGCTGCGGAGCGGTCGTGGCGCCCGGCGCGCTCGCCGACGCCGACCTGCACGTGGAGTGGTGGTACCGCGGCGTGCGGGGGGCGGGGGAGCGGCGGCTGCGGCTCGCGCTCGACCCGGCGGACGCCGAGTTCTACGACTACCGGGTGCTGCCCTGGTTCGCCCGGCCCCGGGACGAGGGGCGGGCCGCGGTGGCCGGGCCGCAGGTCGACCTGCTCTGTGCCGACCGGTACGTGCTGTGCTGCGCCCGGCCGGTGGTCGTCCCGGGCGCGGGCTTCGTCGGGGTGGCGGCCGGGGACGTCCCGCTGGCCGCGCTGGAACGGCTGCTGGTGCCGCCGCTGCGGGCGCTGCCCGGCGAGGCGGCGCTGCTCGACGCCGAGGGGCGGGTGCTGGCCGCCACCACCCCGGCCCTGCCGGTGGGGTCGCTGGCACGCGGGCTGCTCGCGGACCCGGCGGCCGAGCGGGCCGGGGTGCCGTCGGCGGCGGTGGACTGGACGGTGGTGCGCGGCTGACGGGGCGGTGGGCAATATGACCTTCATTTACGAAGGTATTATTCGTTCCGCTTCCCGCGCCCGGGCGGTGTGCTGAAGCAGCAGTCCCCGCAGAGCCCGGCACCCGGCCCCACCCGGTAGTAGAGGCAGCAGCTGTTGCGCCGGAACGCTGTGCCGCGCGGCCCGGTGTGCAGGGTGCCCGATCCGGCCAGCGGTGGACGGTCCAGCAGCTCCGCGGCCAACGCCCGTGCGGCGCCAGGCGCATGGGCGTCCAGCACCCGAAGCGTCCCGGCCAGCGCGGACGCGGCGTTGCCGAGCAGCAGGCGTGAGGAGAGCGGTGCGACGGCCCGGACGGCTGCCGCCAGTCGCTCCAAGCAGCCGAGCAGGACGGCTTCGTGGAGCTGGTCGGCAAGCGTTCCGGCGGCCGGCCGGGCGGGCTCCGGGGGTGTCCACAGATCGAGCGGGCCCTGGTCCGGGATGCGCATCCAGGCGTGCTCCAGGGTCGGGACCGTTCCCAGCAGGACGGCCGAGCCCAGTCCCACCGACCAGAAGCGGGCGGCCAGTCCCAGATGCAGGATCGAGGCGGCGACCCGGGGCTCGTCGGTGCCGAGCCGCCGCGCCACCACCCGCAGCCGCGCCGCCAACGGCGCGTCCGGCCCGGTGCCGTACAGCTCGGCCAGCGGCCGGAAGCCCGCAGGCGGCGGCCCGGACGGCGAGGTGTCGAGCGCGAAGTACGGCCCGACGGCGCCGAGCCGGGCGTAGTCGGGCGGCCGCCGGTCCGGCGCGGGGTTCAACGGCCGTCCCCTGTTCGGTCGTTGAACCCCGCGCCCGCCCGTGGCGGGATGGTCGGACGGTCCAGGGACAACGGGGCCTCCAGGTCTCCGGGTGTTCGGGCGGCGGTGCGCAGCCCCGCTCGTTGCCCGAGAGGCCCTGGCAGGCCCGGTCGGCCGGGTGTCAGCTGCGCACGGAGAAGTCACCACTGCTCGTGCGGATGAACGGTACCGTGCCCTGGCAGTCCGACACCGGCTGGCCGAACACGCCCCAGACCCAGCCCATCCGGTCCCCGTGCCGCCCGTTGTCCTCCACCGAGAGCGAGACTTTCTGGCCGACCAGCTCCAGTCCCGGGAACCAGGGCGCCTCGCCCTTGGTGACCACCCCGGTGGCGATCGCCTCCCGGCCGCCGACGGCCAGACAGGTGATGTCCCCCTCGAAGTCGGCGACCAGCCGGCCGTCGGTGCGCACGTGACGGACGTGGAAGTGGCCTGCGGTGCTGTGCGGATCGGTGTTGGTGGCGGCACGGGCGTCCACCGAGATCTGCACCGGGTCGCCTTCGAAGCCGTGGAACGAGGCGGTGAGGACGGTGTTGCCGGTGCCGCGCACGCTGACCGGTCCGAAGTCGGCTGCCGCGGCGGCCGGTTGTGCGGCGGGGACCGGTGCGGCGACGGCGGCCGGTGCGGCGGTGGCGACCGTCGCGGTCAGCAGGAGGAGCGAGACTGCGGCGGTGGCGAGGCGGCGGTTCATGGCGGTTCGTTCTCCTTCGGCGCGGTTGTTCCGACGCCACCGAGCATGCTCCCGCCCGGCCGTGCGGACCTCCCGCTGCGGAGGGGAGTTGACGGCGGACCGCTCCCTCCCGGGGAGGAGGTCGCCTCCCCCGGGAGAGCTGCCCGTAGGCTCGGCCGGGTGCGCACCGACTCACCCTCCGTCCGGTCCGATTCCACATCGCCGCGGTCGGCTCGGATCCGGCGGCGGCTCGCCGCCGTCGCCGCGCCGGCCCTGATGCCGCCCGTCGCGCTCGCGCAGGCGGACGCCCTCGGTGCGGCCGCGCTGCTCGCCCTGACGGCGCTGCTCGCCGCGGCGGTGGCGCTGCTGCCGTGGCCCATCGGGCGGATCACCCTCGGCACGGCCGCCGGGGCGGTGGCCGGTGCCTCGCTGCTGGTCGACCTGGCCTACCCGGGGCCCTACCGGCTGCCCGCGTTCTGGATGCCCTTCGAGTGGCTCGCCCTGATCGGGCTGCTCTTCCGGGCCGTCCGCCGACTGCCCGACCGCTCCGTCTGGGCGGTCAGCGGGCTGCTCGGGCTCGCGGCCGTGCTGCTGCCGCTGCGGTTCGCCCTGCGCGTTCCGCAGGGCGGCGCGGCCGGGACGGTGGGCGGGGTGCTGCTCTCGTTGCCGCCGGTGCTCGGCGTCGCGGGCGCGGCCCTCTACCTGCGGGTCCTGGACGCCCGCCGGGAGCGGGCGGTGGCCCGGGCCCGGCGCGAGCAGCGGCTCGAAGTGGCCCGCGGGCTGCACGACTTCGTCGCCCACGAGATCACCGGCATCGTGCTGGAGGCCCAGGCCGGCCAACTCCCTGGCCAGGAGCCGGAGGAGACCACCGCACTGCTGCGCCGCCTGGAGGAGGCCGGGCTGCGGGCGCTGGACTCGATGGACGAGATGGTCGGCGCCCTGCGCGAGCCGAGCGGTCCGGACGACCGGGGCGGTCCGGACGGTCCGGAGGACCGGGGCGGCCGAGCCTCCGGACGGGGGGACCTGGAGGAGCGGACCGGCGGGGCGACCACGCGCCGGCTGGGCCTGGCCGACCTCCCCGAGCTGGTCGCCCGCTTCGGCACCACGGGTGGCCTGCGCGCCACCGCCGAGCTGGCGCCCGATACCGCCGGCCGGCTCTCCGCCGAGGCCGAGGCGACCGCGTACGCCGTCGTCCTGGAGGCCCTCACCAACATCCGCCGGCACGCCCCGCAGGCCACCGAGGTCACCGTCCGGGTGGCCCCCGGCGAGGACGGCGCCGTCGAGCTGACCGTCACCGACGACGGCGGCCCCGCCCGTAAGCCGCTGCTGCGCCGCCGCCCCGGCGTCGGCGGCACCGGCCTGGCCGGACTCACCGCCCGCGCCGCCGCTCACGGGGGCTCGCTGACCGCCGGCCCGGGCACGCCCGCGGGCTGGCGGGTCGGCTGCTCCCTGCCGGGACGCTGAGGCGCGCACGGAAGCGGCGTCGACCCGAGCGGGTC
>NZ_JBHVFE010000388.1:0-8657 GCF_042801945.1 Kitasatospora sp. NPDC057542 | reverse complement strand
GCTCGTGGAGGAGCTTGCCCTTCTCCGTGCCCGCGGTGATGCCCCATGTCCGGCCACTGGCCGGCGGCGCGCGGCTACGCCCGGGCCGACAGTCCGTAGCGGTGCTCGGGGCGGCCGGTGTCGCCGTACCGCAGGGTCAGCCGCAGCCGGCTGTCCCGTTCCAGCTGCTTGAGGTAGCGCTGCGCGGTGGAGCGGCTCAGCCCGGTGGCGTCGGCGACCTCCTGGGCGGACAGCGGCCGGCCGGCCCGGCGCAACACGCCCATCACCAGGTCGGTGGTGGGCGCGGAGTGGCCCTTGGGGAGCGCCCCGGCCGGGGCGGCGGCGCTGCGGAGGGTCGCGAACAGCCGGTCCACCTCGTCCTGGCCGGCCTCCCGGGCCGGGGCGGCGAGCGCGTGCCGCAGCTGTGCGTACGCCACCAGCTTCTCCCGCAGCCCGGCGAAGGTGAACGGCTTGACCAGGTACTGGAGCGCGCCGTGCTGCATCGCGGCGTGCACCGTCGAGACGTCCCGGGCGGCCGTCACCATCATCACGTCGCAGGCCACCTGGCGTTCCCGCAGCCGGCGCACCAGGGCCAGGCCGGTCTCGTCGGGCAGATGGTGGTCGAGCAGCAGCAGGTCCACCGGTCGGCGCTCCAGGGCGGCCAGCGCCTCCCCGGCCGAGTGCGCGGTGCCGGTCACCCGGAAGCCCGGGACCTTGGCCACGTACGCGGCGTGCACGTCCGCGACCCGGAAGTCGTCGTCCACCACGAGTACGTCGATCATCACGCCTCCGCGAGCTGAGTGGTGAGCAGGGCCTCGGGCAGCTCGACGGTGAACCGGGCGCCGCCGAGCGGCCCCGTGTCGAGCACGATCCGGCCGCCGGTCCGCTCGACCAGCCGCCGCACCATCGCCAGCCCCAGCCCGCGCGGACGGTGCGCGGGCGCGTCCTTGCTGGTCCACCCCTCTTCGAAGACCTGTTCGCGCAGGTCCTCCGGCACGCCCGGGCCGCTGTCCGCGACCTGCAGCAGCAGGGTCGGGCCGGCCGCCGCCAGGCTCACCTCCACCCGGCCCCCGCCGCCCGCGGCCAGCGCGTCCACCGCGTTGTCGATCAGGTTGCCGAGCACGGTCACCAGCGCCCGGGCGTCCACCACCGCGTCGGGCAGGTGCGCCGCCGGGGCCAGCGCCAGCCGGACCCCGCGCTCGCCCGCCACCGAGGTCTTGCCCGCCAGCAGCGCCGCCACGTGCGGGTCCTGCACCTGCTCGGCGATCCGCGCGGCGACCACGGCGTGCGAGCCGGACTGCTCCGAGATGAACGCGACCGCGTGCTCGTGACGGCCCAGCTCCAGCAGGCCCAGCAGGGTGTGCATCCGGTTGGCGTGCTCGTGGTCCTGGGCCCGCAGCGCCTCGGTGAGGCTGCGGGTGGTGTCCAGTTCGCGGACCAGTGACTCCAGCTCGGTGCGGTCCCGCAGGGTCACCACCGCGCCGCCCTCGGGCGTGGCCATCCGGTTCACCACCAGCACCCGGTCGTCCCGTACGGCGGGCAGGTCGGCGCCCGCGATCCGCCCGGCGAGCACGTCCGCCAGCCGGCCCGGCGGCAGCACCGCGCCGATCGGGCGGCCGGTGCAGTCCTCGGGCAGGCCGAGCAGCCGCAGGGCCTCGTCGTTGGCCAGCCGGATCCGGCCGCGCTCGTCCAGCGCCACCATGCCCTCGCGGATGCCGTGCAGCATCGCCTCCCGTTCCACCAGCAGCGCCGAGATGTCGGCCAGCGCGATGTTGTGGGTGCGGCGCTTGAGGCGGCGGGCCATGAGGAGGGTGGCGAGCGTCCCGGCGGCCAGTCCGGCGCCCGCGCACAGCAGGATGCCGGTGAGCATCTTCAGCAGCCGGCGGCGGATCGAGTCGTCGCTGATGCCGACCGAGACCTCGCCGACGATCCGGCCGTCCGCCATCCGCAGCGGCACCTTGCCGCGGGCGGTGCGGCCCAGGGTGCCCTCCTGGATGGCGGTGACGCTGCGGCCGCTGAGCGCGGGCTCCGGGTCGGTGCTGACCCGCTGGCCGATCCGGCCCGGGTCGGTGTGCGAGAGCCGGATGCCGTCCAGGTCGGTGACCACGACGAAGCTGGCGCCGGTGGCCAGCCGGATCTGCTCGGCGTTGCGTTGCGCGGCCACCACGTCGCGGTCGGCGGCGGCCCGGGCGATGCTCTCGTCGGCGGCGGTGGCCTGGGCGATCGACAGCGCCCGCTGCATCGCGTCGTGGTCCAGCTCGCTGCTGACCGGGGCCAGGAACAGCCCGGCGGTCACGGCGGTGACACCGACGGTGACGACGGTCTGGCTCAGCAGCAGCTGGGCGAAGACCCGGCGGGGCCGACGGGAGAGCTTCATCCGGGCCTCCTCTCGACGGCTGCGGGGGATCGGGCGTCCTCGGGGCGGTCGGGGCGCCTGCGGGTGGGGTCGGGACACCCTATGTTTCCGGGGTGTTTCTGTCAGCCGCGTCCCCGCAGTTGTAGCGGAAGCAAAACGAGCAGAACACCCCCTATGCGCAGAAGTCGCACTACGCGAAGAAGGCTCCCGCCGGGGCCGGGCCCGCTCCTACCTTTCCGGGGCAGCCACACGGACCCTGGAGGATCGAATGCGTGAGCGAGCACGGCGAGTGAACCATCGAGAGGTGCCACTCGTGCGAAGCACCGGCCGAGCGAAGCGAGGTGGGGCATGAGCACCCCGGCGATCGAGCTGACCGGCGCGACCAAACGGTTCCGCACCCCCTCCGGGGCGCTGCACACCGCGGTCCGCGATCTCGATCTGATCGTCGCCCAGGGCGAGTTCGTCGCCGTCGTCGGCCCCACCGGCTGCGGCAAGTCCACCACGCTGACCCTGGTCAGCGGTCTGGAGGAGCCCACCGAGGGCGAGGTCCGGGTGTACGGCGAGCCGGTGCGCGGGATCGACCCCAAGGTCGGGTTCGTCTTCCAGCAGGACGCCGTCTTCCCGTGGCGCACCGTTCTGTCCAACGTGATGGCGGGCCCGCGCTTCCGCGGCGTGCCCGCCGCCGAGGCCAGGGAGCGGGCCCGGGACTGGCTCGGCCGGGTAGGCCTGGCCGCCTTCGAGGACCGCTACCCGCACCAGCTGTCCGGCGGCATGCGCAAGCGCGTCGCGCTCGCCCAGACCTTCGTCAACGACCCGGCGATCCTGCTGATGGACGAGCCGTTCTCGGCGCTGGACGTGCAGACCCGGGCCCTGATGTCGGACCAGCTGCTGGAGCTGTGGGCGGGGACCGGCTCGTCGGTGGTGTTCGTCACCCACGACCTGGACGAGGCCATCGCGCTCGCCGACCGGGTCGTCGTCATGACGGCCGGACCGGCCACCGTCAAGGAGGTCTTCACCGTCGACCTGCCGCGCCCGCGCACCGTGGAGGCCGTCCGGCTGGAACCGAGGTTCGTCGAGCTGTACCGCGAGATCTGGGCCTCGCTCGGCGAAGAGGTCCGCATCACCCGGGAGAGAGGAGCGGGTCGTGCCGCTTGAGACCACGTCCGCGTCCGTGCCCGAGTCCGCGCCGGGCGTCGCCGGGAAGCCCCCGGCCGTCACGACGAGAACCGAGGCGCGCGAACGGGCCGCCCGCAACCGGAGGTTGGGTGTCTACGGCGCCCGGGTCGCGGTGCTGCTCGCCTTCCTCGGGCTGTGGGAGGTCTGCGCCCGTACGGACGTCATCGACCCGTTCAACTTCTCCCAGCCGTCCAGGATCTGGGACCAGATCTGGCAGTGGATCACCCACGGCACCGCGCAGGGCTCGCTCGGCGAACAGATCGGCTACACCCTCTACGAGGCCCTCACCGGCTGGGTGATCGGCGTCATCGGCGGTGTGCTGCTGGGCATCGCGCTCGGCCGGATCCGTTTCCTGGCCGACGTGTTCGGGCCGTACATCAAGGTGCTCAACGCCATCCCGCGGATCGTGCTCGCGCCGATCTTCCTGATCTGGTTCGGTCTGGGACCGGCCTCCAAGGTCGCCTCCGCGGTGGTGCTGGTGTTCTTCCCGGTGTTCTTCAACGCCTTCCAGGGCGCCCGCGAGGTGGACCGCAACCTCGTCGCCAACGCCCGCATCCTGGGCGCCGACAACCGCAAGGTCACCCTCCAGGTGGTCATCCCCGCCGCCACCACCTGGATCTTCACCAGCCTGCACGTCAGCTTCGGCTTCGCGTTGATCGGCGCCATCGTCGGCGAGTACATCGGCGCCACCAAGGGACTCGGCCTGCTCGTCGCGGCCGCCCAGGGCACCTTCAACGCGGCCGGCGTGTACGCGGCCATGACCATCCTCGCCGTCGTCGCACTGCTCACCGAGGGGCTGCTGACCTTCGCCGAGAAGAAGCTGTTCCGCTGGAAGCCCGCCGACGCGGGCGACGGGCGCTGACCCCGGCGCCGCCGTCAGAGCCGCCGACTCCCCCCTGCCGTAAGAAGAGAGAGGCACCACCCATGCGCAGATCCGCTGCCGCCGCCCTCGCCGCCGTCCTGCTCCTCCCGCTCTCCGCCTGCGCCAACGACGCCGCCACCGCCGGCCACGGCGCGGTCGCCGCCCCTGCCGGGCAGCAGGTCGACGGGCCCAAGGTCAAGATCATGGTCGGTGGCCTGGACAAGGTCATCTACCTGCCCGCGATGCTCACCCAGCGGCTCGGCTACTTCGCCGAGGCCGGTGTCAACGTCGAGCTGATGACCGAGCCCGCCGGCGTCAACGCCACCACCGCCCTGCTCGCCGGGGACGTCCAGGGCGCGGTCGGCTTCTACGACCACACCATCGACCTCCAGGCCAAGGGCAAGAAGGTCGAGTCCGTGGTGCAGTTCGCCCAGGCGCCCGGCGAGGTCGAGGTGGTCTCCGTCAAGCAGGCCGACGCCGTCAGGTCCGGTGCCGACTTCAAGGGGAAGAAGCTCGGCGTCACCAGCATCGGCTCCTCGACCGACTTCCTCACCAAGTACCTCGCGGTCAAGAACGGCACCGCCGTCAGCGAGTTCAGCCCGATCGCGGTCGGTGCCGGCCAGACCTTCATCGCCGCGCTCCAGCAGGGCAGCATCGACGCCGGGATGACCACGGACCCGACCGTCGCCGCCATCCTGGACAAGGGCCTCGGCAAGATCCTGTACGACATGCGCACCCCCGAAGGTTCGCGCGAGGCGCTCGGCGGGCTGTACCCGTCCTCGTCGCTGTACATGAACACCGACTGGGTGGAGAAGAACAGGGACACCACCCAGAAGCTCGCCAACGCCTTCGTGAAGACCCTCACGTGGATGTCCACCCACAGCCCCGAGGAGATCGCCGCGAAGATGCCCGCCGACTACGCGCAGGGCGGCGCCGAGCAGTACGCGGCGGCGATCAAGGCGACGCTGCCGATGTTCACCACGGACGGCGTGATGCCGGCCGACGGGCCGAAGACGGTGCTCTCGGTGCTCGCCGCGTTCCACCCGGACGTGAAGGGCAAGGAGGGGTCGATCGACCTGTCGAAGACGTACACCACGGAGTTCGTCGCCAAGGCCGCGGGCTGAGCCCTCGGCGGCCGGGTCCTGGACGGCGGCGGTCCTGCGGGTAGCGGTCCCGCGCCCACCCCCACGGGCGCGGGGCCGCTTCTCACCGGCCCCGGACCGACAGCACGTCCATCCGCGAGGGTGTCCCCGCCGCCTTGCCGCAGCTCTCCGGACGCGCCGGCTCGCTCACCGTCTCGATCACGTCCACCTCCCAGGACCGGCCGTCCCGGTGCAGCACCGTCACCAGCCAGCGGCCGTCGCCGTCCGGCCGCTGGGTGAGCGTCAGCACGTCCACCCCGGTCTCGCCGGTGGCCAGCCGCACCGCGTGCTCGGCCGCCTGGCCCGGACGCTCCCAGCCCGAGCAGCCCCGCGACCACTCCGGCACCATGTGCCCGGCCGCCGTCGCCGCCAGCACCTCCTTGGCGCTCTCCGGCGTCAGCCGCCCGTACGCGTAGCCGTACGGCAGCACCAGCATGGTGGGGGAGAAACGGTGCCCGCCCAGGTGGGTGACCTCCCACACCTCGCTGTGCCCGGCCGCGGCCAGCTCCGCCGCGAGCGGACGGCCCAGCAGTGCGCAGCAGCGGTCCCGCCGCCCGTTGGTGCACACCAGGGCCACCGGGCCGCCGACGTGCGCCGTGCCGAAGCCCGTGTGGTTGCCGGCCCCCAGCGCCGCGAAGTCCAGCTCCAGCAGCTCCGCCGGGTCCGTCACCCCGGCCCGGCGCACCCAGCCGCGGCCCGGCACCGAGTGGGCCACGATCACCTCGTGCCGCGCCGTCGGCAGGCAGTCCGCGTGCCGCCCGGGCCGGCGGATCAGCGCCACTCGCACGCCCGTCCCGGCCGCGGCCGCCTCCAGCGCCCGCCCGACCGCCGCGTCCAGGTGGCTCTCGCCCAGCGCCTTCGCGCCCCACGGCCCGTTCTGCTCCACCAGCAGCCAGGTGGTCGCCACTGCCGCCGTCGCGGCCAGCGGCTCCGAAAGTTCACGCGACACGGTCGCACAGGTGCTCACCCCGGCAAGGCTACCCTCAGCTGATCACCCTCACTCGATCACCCGAACGCGGCCCTCACCCGCTGGGCGACCGCCTCGTCCACCATCTCGTACAGCGGCTCGGAGACGGTCGGGAGGTCGGCGAACTCCAGGTGGATGCTGCGGACGACGTCCGCGAACAGCTCCGAGTAGAGCACCCAGTCCTCCGGGCAGGGGGTGCTCAGCTCCAGCGAGAGCAGCTCGATCTCGTTCGGCAGCGGCAGGTGCACCTGGATCACCGAGGTGGTCAGTACCCCGTCGACGAGCGGGACCGCCAGGCCGTCCAGCGGGGTCGCCCCGTCGTCGACCGCGGTCGCGACGGCGTCGATCACCGCCACCGCCCGCCCGGCCGGCAGCTCGACCGCCGTCACCTCCGCCTCCGGACGGGACAGGGCCAGCCGGGTGAGCAGGAAGTCGACGGCGCCCGCTTAGTCGGTGCCCTCCAGTGGGCACAGCGAGGCCGTGATCGTGGCCATGCTCGGACGGCCGTCCACGTCCACCAGGCACATCCCGGCGTGGATCACCCCGGCCTCCGCCATCGGCGGGATCAGCTCCGCCAGCGCCACCGCCCAGCGCACCCGCACCTCCTCGGGCTGGGAGGCCAGCACCTCGCAGACCAGCTCCCAGAGCTCCTCGGCCACCTGGTCGTCGGTGCCCAGCACCGGGACCTCGTGGAAGGCGGGCGGGACGACGAAGCGGATCTGAAGGCGGGTGTCCCCGGTGGCTGTCGGAATGTCGGACATTGGGCCTTCCGCGGAGGTCATGAGGGCTTGCGGATCCGGTTGCACACGTCCAGCCAGGCCGGCGGGACGGGGACCGGGACGCCGTACGCGCGGGCCTCGATGAGCAGGTCGAGGTAGGCGTTGGCGTGGTCGTGCATCCCGGAGCGGTGCCAGGTCCGGTACGTCTTCAGAGCCGGCAGGGCCGCGCACACACCGACGGCCATCAGTCCGATGGCGGCTGATCGGAACTGTTGGGCGCGCTCGATGTGAGAGGGATCCTGGCCGATGGAGAAGACGGTCACGGCCGTGAGCAGAGCCAGGATGGAGACCGACCTCCATGCGAGGTGCCAGTGGCGGCAGCGCCGCAAGGTGGTGAGCAGTCCCCGGACGGCCTGTTCGTTGAGGAAGTCGAGGGCGTACGGAGCACCGATTTCACGTGCCCGGCCGGCCAGTGTCCAGTGGCGCGTGAGTGCGGCGGCCGGCAGCACCGGGAACTTCGGGTCGATGACGGCGTCTGTCGGCCACCACGAGCCGGACGGTGCGGGAGCAGCGGAGGGGTGCGCGGTCGGGGCAGTGGGGTACGGGGCCGGGGCGGTCGGTGGTCGCGGAGCGGCCGCGGCGTCCTGTTCCCACGAGGCCCGATCGGTGTCGGCTCCCCACTCGGCGGGAATCTGGAAGGGCATCCCCGCGCGCCTGGCCTGGCTCAGTAGATCGATGTACGCGGTGAAGTGCACGGAAGCGTTGGTCTTTGCCGAGCCGCGGTTCGCGTCCCATATCCAGAGTGCGATTCCGGCCGGAACCCCCAGGATCACCGCCGCCCAATTGCCGCTGATCGAGGAGACCGCTATGCCCATGATGATGAGCAGCAACGCCAGTTCGTCGAAGGAGTCCAGCCGGTTCCGTAGCCGCAGGTGTCTGATCACCACGTTGCGGGCCACGTCGTCGTTCAGCAGGCTGACCCCGTAGAGCGTCTCGGCCCGCCGTGCCGCCTCGGCCACTTCGGGTATGGCGGCGAGCTGTCCGCCCGAAACGGGTAGTGTCACACGGAGGTCCTTGACCATGAGTCTTCCTCTCAGCCGACGGCGTTCAGGAACGGTGCGGACGCCGGTCGGTACGCGGGCTTCGGAAGCGGTCCCGGGGCCTCGACGCGTGACTCCCGAGCCTTCTCCTTCTCCTCGTCCTGGCCCCATGCGGTTGCCGCACTCGTCGAGTTGTTTGGACACTGTTTTCATCCGGCCCATGTCGATCTTGAATTCTTCGGCCAACTCCCCCTACCCCCAAGGGTGGTGATGTGCTGTTGGAGCACCTGTTCGGTGAACCTAACCCATGGGATGGCAAAGTCCCGGCCATGGCCGGGAATTGGAGATCACCCTTCCGGATTCCCGGTCGTACGGGCACGAAAAAGCGGAGGGGCACCGGATGGTTCCGGTGCCCC